>JASEGS010000029.1 GCA_030017995.1 Thermodesulfovibrionales bacterium | reverse complement strand
GGCTATGGCAGCCTAACTTAACTGGAGTGTCCGTGAAAACGGGGGAATATCAAAGCATATTGGAGGTATAGAAACTTATTATGAGATTAAAGATGCAATTAAAAAATATTTTTAGGCATAACAACGGGCTGAAGCTGACGGCTCCTTCGGGGCACGCTTTTTGCAGTTTCGCGGGCATGGAAATGCTGGGCCGCGGGGCGAAAAAGCGTGCCCCTCGGCCCGCAGCTTAGCCCGAGCGTTATGCTAAAATATAACTATAAATGCCAATAATTAGCAGGTTTTTTGGAATAATTATTTATATGTTCTGGCGTGACCATCAACCTCCACATTTCCATGCTAGATACGGGGACGATGAAGTTATCGTTGAAATTGAAACGGGAAAGGTGACAGGTCATATTACCCAAAGAGCATTGACTATGATTCAAGACTGGCGAGAACAACATAAAGAGGAATTGCTGGCTGACTGGAAGCTGGCAGAACAAAATAAACCCTTAATCCGGATTAGTCCACTGGAGTAAAAAATGATACTTCATGTCAAAGAAGCAAAATACCTTCATGATTACGTGATTTGGCTGAGATTTAATGACGGCGCTGAAGGGGAAGTCAACCTCAAAGATGAACTTTACGGGGAAGTATTTGAACCACTTAAGGATTTAGAAATGTTCGCATCGTTCAGAGTTGACCCTGTTCTTGAGACTATTGTTTGGGAAAACGGAGCTGATCTCGCTCCTGAATTCCTATACAATAAGATGAAAGTTTTGGCATAACAAATCACTCGTGCGGGTGGCTGATAGCCACTGCACAGTTCAGGCGTTTTAGGTGCCTTGCGGCTACACCCATTAATAAACGGGAGGTGCATAATGGACAAAGCAGAGCTTAAACATTTCGGAAAACCAGAGGGGATTTTTAAGCCTTTAACTTCGGCCTTTTATTCGCTTCAAGGACATTTTTCCTAAGTCTTATGGAATGGGGCGTTACCTCAACAAACTCATCTTCCTTAATGAATGCCATTGCCTGTTCAAGGTTTAATATCCTTGGCGGTATCAACTGAAGGGAATCATCAGCCGCTGCAGCGCGCATATTTGTCAGTTTCTTTTCCTTTGTCACATTGACATCAAGATCATTATCCCTTGAGTTTTCGCCGATGATCATACCTTCATATACAGGAGTGCCTTCTTTTATAAAGAGAGTTCCACGCGGCTGGAGGTGATACAGGGCATAAGTAGTAGATTTCCCTGATCTATCCGCAACGAGTGCCCCGGTCTGTCTTTTTGACATATGGCCATACCACGGCTCGTAACCATCAAACAGGTGATTAAGGAGGCCTGTGCCTTTTGTGTCTGTTAGAAATTGCGATCTAAAACCGATAAGTCCCCTCGACGGTATCCTGAATTCAAGCCTTACCCTGCTATGTCCGCTTTTATGGTGACCTGTATGATCAGTCTGCATCTTTTGCATCCTGCCTTTTCTCATGCCGAGCTGCTGTGTGACAACGCCTACAAATTCCTCGGGGACATCTATTACAAGGAGCTCCATAGGTTCATGAAGGACGCCGTTTATCTCTTTTGTTATAGTCTCGGGCATTGATACAGAGAGTTCATATCCCTCTCTCCGCATCATTTCAATGATGATAGCCAGTTGCAGCTCTCCGCGCCCCATTACCTTGAACGAGTCTGTATTGTCAAATTCTGCCTTTATAGCCACATTGTAAAGGAGTTCTTTTTCAAGCCGCTCCCTAAGATTTCTTGAGGTTACAAATCTGCCTTCCTTCCCTGAAAACGGGGATGTATTAACAGAAAAGACCATGGATATGGTGGGCTCATCAACCTTTATTCTCGGAAGCGGTTTCGGGTTCTCAATATCTGTAACAGTATCGCCGATGTTGATTCCTTCCAATCCGGCCATGGCAGCTATATCTCCTGCAGACGCCTCTTTTGACTCATTCCTTTGCAGTCCTTCAAATGTATAAACAGCGGTTATCTTTGTCTTTACAGCCTCACCCCTGCTATTAATCATAGCAGCGTGGTCGCCTGTCTTTACTGTGCCTGAAAATATCCTGCCTATTGCAAGTCTTCCCACATAATCGTTGTAATCTATATTCGTGATGAGTATCTGGAGTGTCCCGTCTGCGCTACCGTCAGGTGGAGGAATGGTGTTGAGTATGAGGTCAAAGAGCGGTTTCAGATTTTCAGATTTCTCATTCAGGTTTAATGTTGCTGTGCCTGTCTTTGCGTTTGTATAGACTATTGGGAATTCGAGCTGTTCCTCAGTTGCATCAAGGTCAATAAAGAGGTCATAGACCTCATTTAAGACCTCCTGTATTCTTGCATCAGTCCTGTCTATCTTGTTGATTACGAGGATAGGAGGCAAATTAAGCTCAAGCGCTTTTTTGAGGACAAACCGGGTCTGTGGCAGTGGACCTTCGGATGCATCAACCAGCAAAAGCACGCCGTCAACCATCTTAAGCGTCCTCTCCACCTCTCCGCCAAAGTCTGCATGGCCAGGGGTGTCAACAATGTTTATTTTTACGCCATTGAATTCAACAGCAGTGTTCTTTGCCATTATGGTAATGCCGCGTTCCCTTTCAATGTCAATATTGTCCATAACTCTCTCCTGAACCTGCTGGTTTGAACGGAAAATTCCCGCCTGTTTCAGCATCCCGTCAACGAGAGTAGTTTTGCCATGGTCAACATGGGCAATGATGGCTATGTTTCTCAAGTCTTGTCTTTTCATAAAACCTCACTTAAAAGTCATCAGTCAATAGTCAACAAACAAAAGAATGATTTTATTTAATAGATTAAAAAGACTGAAAACTGCAGGCTTTTTAACTCGGACTATTGAACTGCAGGTAGTATATTTTAACTTAGTTACATCCCTAAATACCATCTCAATATCTGGCCGCCGAAAAACAGCGTTATTATTGCTCCTAATGCCAGAAATGGGCCGAATGGTATCTTTGTCTTTCTTCCTTTTCCTTTAAAGATCATCAGGAATATCCCCACAATTGAACCTGTGAGACTCCCTATGAATGTGGTAAGCAGAACTGCTTTCCATCCCATGAAAGCGCCTACCATTGACATCATTTTGATGTCACCGCCTCCCATGCCGCCTTTGCTCAGCACAGCAATTAGATAGAACAGTCCTCCTCCGAGGAGCAGGCCTGTTAATGAGTTTTTAAAACCAACGATAGTCAGTAAATGGGTGAACGGATCCAGAACAAGGAAAGAAGCAGACAAAAGTCCGATAACAATTCCGGGAAGCGTTATCACATCTGGGATTATCTGAAAATCCATGTCAATGAATGTAATAACAATCATGGCTGATATAAAGACAAAGATGAATGGCATATGCCATCCCAATCCGGAATAATTAAAAACCGCATAGTAGAAGGCGCCATTAACTAATTCTACCAATGGATAGCGTATAGAAATTTTCTCGCCGCATTTTCTGCATTTGCCTCTTAAAATTATATAGCTTATAACAGGGATATTGTCCCATGGCTTGATAGGCGTGTTGCATTTGGGGCATGATGAAGAAGGCGTGACAATGGATTTATCACGTGGCAGTCTGTAAATACAGACGTTAAGGAATGAGCCTACCATCAGGCCAAAAATAAAGAATGTTATTCCCAAGTAATTATCAGATATAATTTCCATGTCTTAACCTTGAGCTGTTTCCTTATGCGATTATCCTGCTGATTTCTGTTGCTTCTTCTAATGTTTTCTTTAATTCAAGCTCAAGAGATTCCAGTTCTTTAATTGCCGACATGATCTCCGCATTGGAGTAGATATTCTTTTCTTTTTCCCTCATAAAATAGACCTCTTCGCCGATCTTTTTCATCAGCTCATTACGCTGTTTTTTTAGTCCTTCTGATTTGTATAACAGCTTGAATACAGTAATCTCAATCCGCAATCTCTCAGAGAGGAGAGATGCAAACCATTTGATCTTTCCAGTGCCTTCGTCAAAATCCTTTTTTATCCTGTTGAACATATGCCCTCCATTAGGCTGTAACGCGTAATGCGTAATGTGTTGAGTAGCGTATTGCGATTTTTACGCTGTTTTAAAAATTTCCAACTTTCCCCTCCAAAAGTCCTCTGCTGCTGTTTTAAGCTGCGGATGCATATTTAACAAAGGATCCCCTTCAATCAGAGAAAATGCCTCTTTGCGCGCTATTTCCAGTATTTTCACATCTCTCATCAGATTTGCGACTTTCAGATCGGGCATGCCTGACTGTTTGGTCCCGAAAAACTCACCAGAGCCTCTTATATTCAAATCCTCTTCTGCTATTCTGAATCCATCTGTGGTCTCGACCATCACATCAAGTCTTTTCTTTGAGTCATTTGTTGAGCCATAACACAATAGAACACAAAACGACTGGCTGCTTCCTCTGCCAACCCTCCCGCGTAACTGGTGCAGTTGCGCAAGCCCGAATCTCTCTGCATGTATTATAACCATTAATGTTGCATTTGGCACATCCACTCCCACTTCTATCACAGTTGTAGAGACGAGGATGTGAATGCCGCCATTTTTGAATTCCTTCATTACTTCTTCTCTATCTGCTGGTTTCATTCTGCCATGTATAAGCTCTACTTTTAAATTGGGGGATATCTTTTGCAGGCTTTCAGCCCCGTTTATTGCTGATTTGAGATCTGTTTTTTCAGATTCTTCTATTACAGGATAGACAACATATGCCTGCCTGCCCTTTTTTATCTCATCCTGCATGAGCTTGTAAATCTGGCTTTTCTGGCTCTCGTAGAGGAGTCTTGTAATTATCGGGCTTCTGTTTGGCGGCAGCTCGTCTATTATAGAATAATCGAGGTCTCCGTAAAGGGTGAGGGCGAGAGTCCTTGGAATTGGAGTGGCTGTCATTATCAATGTGTCCGGATTTATGCCCTTTTTTCGCAGCATAGCTCTTTGCATAACTCCGAATCTGTGCTGTTCGTCTATTACAATGAGCCCTAATTTTTTAAATGAAACCCCTTCCTGAATAATCGCATGAGTGCCAATGACAATGTCTGCGTCTCCGGGAGCTACGGCATTAGTCCCTCTGGTTTTCCTGCTGCTTGTGAGCAGTTGTATGTTAAGTCCGAGGTTTTCCACAAGCCTATGGATATTGATGAAGTGCTGTTCGGCAAGAATCTCTGTTGGCGCCATCAACGCAGCCTGATAACCGCACTCAACAGCCGCAAGCATTGACATAAGGGCAATTATAGTCTTTCCAGACCCCACATCTCCCTGAATGAGTCTGTTCATCGGGGCAGGCGATTTCATGTCATCAAGTATCTCATTGAATGCTCTTTGCTGTGCTGATGTAAGCTTAAAGGGCAATCTGTCCAAAAGTTTATTTATAAGTCTACTGTCAGGCGAAAATGCGATGCCTCTTTCCGATATCTCTTTCTTTTTTATGGCTGCAAGGCCGAGCTGAAATGTGAATAATTCATCGAATGACAACCTCTGGTGGTATAGACTTGTGCCTTTGTTTAATTCGGCAATGGATACGGATGCCTCAGGGAAGTGGACATTCTGGATGCTTTCCTTCAAGCCGGGGAGATTATATTTTTTAATGATCTCATGTGGGATGGGATCAGATATGGATGATGCTGAAACTGTCATTGCGGTGTGCATAATATTTCTTAATTGTTTCTGGCTGAGACCTTCTGTGGATCTGTAAATAGGGACTACCCTCCCTGTATGTATTCCTTCGGTTTTTTGTTCGTTGCTTTCACTGTTCTGACCGTTTTCTTCGTTTAATATTTCGTATTCAGGATTCAGCATCTCAAGGCCAGTCCCTCTGTAATTGTACTTTGTTGTCCCGTATAACACCACCTCCTGCCCTGTCTTGAATATTTTTTTGAGGTATAGCTGATTAAACCATTTTGCCTTTAAAATGCCGTTTCCATCAGTAATGACAATTTCAAATATCTTTAATTTTGGTCTTGAAGGATTCGGAGTTATGATATCTGATTTTATGATCCTGCCTGTTACTGTATTTAATTCTTCTGCCTTGAGAAGGGGAATTTTTTTCACTGAACTTCTGTCTTCATATCTGCATGGCAGATAGCAGAGGGCGTCTTTGACGGTTTTTATTCCAATACGGGAAAGCAGTTTGGCCCTGTTGGGCCCTACGCCTTTTATATACTGAATAGAGGATAGTAAATCTTTATCCACTATTTTCTTATTCCTTAGATTCTCTCCTCACGGCTTCATCAAAAGATTTGTCAGCTTCTTCCATCTTGATCTTGGAGTATTCTGACTCGCTTATCACCTCAATATCCCAGCCAGTTAGTTTTGTCGCTAATTTTATATTTTGTCCGCGTTTCCCTATCGCAAGGGAAAGCTGCTGATCATCTGCTATTACCATAGCGGTCTTTTCCTCTTCATTTATTCCAATTCTGTCAATAACTGCCGGTGTCAGCGCCTTTGCAATAAATATGCGGGGGTCTTCATTCCATGGTATTATATCAATCCGCTCACCCCTGAGCTCTCTTACTATGGATTGTACCCGGGTGCCTTTCATGCCGACACAGGCGCCTACAGCATCCACTGAAGGGTCTTTTGAATAAACCGCTATTTTTGTTCTATCACCGGGCTCTCTGGCGATGTTTTTTATGTTCACAACGCCATCGTGGATTTCCGGCACTTCCATTTTAAAAAGACTTATAATAAAGTTTGGGTCTGTTCTTGTCAGCAATATTACAGGGCCTTTTGATGTCTGCCTTACTTCGGAAAGATATGCTTTCACAATATCGCCTCTCTTCAGGATTTCATTGGGCAGGGTTTCCCTCTGAGGCAAGACAGCCTCCGTTTTAGCGAGATTGATATAGTAAGTGCCTTTTTCCTTTCTTAATACTGTCCCGCTGATAATCTGCCCAACTTTATCTTTGTATTCATTGTAAATGATGTCCCTTTCCGCCTCTTTAACCTTCTGGAAGATTACCTGTTTTGCGGTTTGTGCAGCGATCCTGCCGAAGTCATGGAGAGGGATTTGTATCTCAACTGTACCGCCAATTTTCCTATCAGGGAATAAATTTTTGATCTCATCAATTGAAATCTCCTCATCTTTATTGGAGACTTTTTCTACGACCTGTTTGATTTCAAAAACTGATATGTCACAGGTTTTTGGATTTATTCTTAACGTTACGTTTGTCCTTTCCCCAAATCTTTTGCGGACAGCAGAAAGCAGAGCACTCTCAAGCACACTCAATAAGGCATCCCTTGATATGCCTTTCTCCCTGCTGATCTGGTCTATTACGAAACATAGCTCTTTTGACATCTCTATACCCCTTTAAAATTCTATCTCAAGCCTTGCCTTTGAAATCTTTTCGAGAGGGATGAAAATATCTTTAATCCCTTCTTTTGTCTCCATGCCGAGTCTTATCCAGCCGTCTCCTGCATCGGTGATTCTTCCAATGAAGAATGTCTGATTATCTATCTTTTCATCTGTAATGATTCTTGCGAGTTTGCCAACATTTTTTTCAAAGTCCCTTTGGTTTGAAAGAGGTCTGTCAAGACCTGGCGATGACACTTCAAGGACATAAGATCCTTTTATCGGGTCCTCAACATCTAATAGGGCTTCAAGGCTTCTGCTCATCTTCTCGCAGTCGCTAATGGTTACCCCGCCTTCTTTGTCTATCACTACTCTAAGCAGCAACTTTCTCCCACCGCCTAATATTCCAGCGCTGACAAGTTCTATCCCTTCGTCTTCAGCTACCTGAAGCGCCAATTCATGAATCTTTTGCTTAACAGCAGCCATATCCATAATGTTACCACCAAAAATCTAAATTTCCCTTGTAAAACAAAAGAGTGGGAAGACCCACTCTTTAATAAACTTCGAATCGAGAATTATAAATGTAAGAAATTCTAACAGCTATTTGAGCATAACAATTATTTTCACAAAAAGCAACACCATGAGGGTTTATGCCCTCATGGTGTTTTATGAAATGCTCCTTATTTCTTTTTTGGAGCTGGAGCCGGAGCCTTCTCAGGTGCTGGAGCTGGTGCCTTCTCTGGAGCCGGTGCCTTTTCAGGAGCCGGTGCTGGTGCTGGAGCCGGTGCCTCTACCGGCTTTGGCTCTTCAGCCTTCTTGCAGCCGACTGTGAGTGTGAATGCTACGAGGAGCATAAGGGAAAGTATAATGGCTAATACCTTTTTCATTATTTAATCACCTCCTTTCAGAACAAATATCTGCCAAAAACGGATAATTTTTGTATTACTACAATTATTAACATATACGTTATTTTTTGTCAAGAAATAAATTAACCTCAATGTTTTTCACAAGCCCTTCAACGAGAAAGATTACCGATTCAGCATCTAAAAACCTGTCCACAGTAGAATCGAAGATTATCTTTACCTTTGACTCAAACTCCTCTTCTTTAGGCCAGTAGAGAATCACAACAGGTATCTTGGGAAGAAGATATAGATGAAACGCGTTTGGTGTCGGAAAGCCTTCGCATGTCTGTGCTCCGAGCCTTTGGAGCACAGACATGGTTTTATCGAAGTTATCATCAAAAAATTCCTTCAAAGGCTCTTCGCACTCTCTCTGAAATGACGATGCTTTTACCATCCCGCTCTTCATCTCGCCGTATGATATCCACTTGCTTGACAACTCTCCTTTTCCAGCAGTTCTGATATAATGAAGAAGCAATATCTTTATCCACGGCGTCATATGTCCGCGAGTCGTTATCTCTCCATCGGTTGATATTATAAACTCTCTGCCCATGCATTTTATGACGAGCGCATTGTCTTTCAACTCTGCTCCAATGCCCTCTGCGATATCAGAGAAATTTATTCCCTTGACCTCCTCTCTTAGCTTTGTTATCAGCTCCTCGCGCCAGTCGGATTTCTTGAGAGAAGCCTGTACATCATCCCTCGCGTCTCCTGTAAGATAAGGGCATTCGGACAATTCAGCCTCTCCCTTGATAACAGCCAGCGCAAACGGCATACATGTCTTCTGCCTGCATTCCCCGCAGTTTTTCTTCGGGAGTTTTTTGTAGAGCTCGATGGGGTTCACTATTTTCTCCTCTCAAATACCATTGCGGCGATAGAGACGAAGACGGCTGATGCGATAACAATTACAGCAATGTCGAGGCTTAACGGGAAATCATGAGTCAATAACTTCTTTTCAGGGAATATCATGTATTTTAGAGCATCTATGCCGTAGGTGAGAGGGTTTATCTTTGTTAAAAAACTTAATATATGCGGAAGGAGTTTTACCGGATACATTGCTCCTGACAAAAAGAACATGGGCATCACGATGAAATTCATTATCACGCTGAAGCTTTCGAGGTTTTCATAGAATGTGGCTATGAGTATGCCGAGAGCAGAAAGGCAGAAGGAAAGGATTATTGAAATGCAGAGGATAAACATTATCTGCATAATGCCGAGTTTTAGGCCGATAACCGGGAAAAGAAGCACTATGATCAATGCCTGAATCGTTGACACTACAGTGCCGCTTAATGCCTTGCCTATAACTATGGAAAACCTCGATACAGGCGCAACAAGCATCTCCTTCATAAATCCGAATTCCTTGTCACAGATAATGGAAATGGAAGAGAAAATAGAGCTGAAAAGGATAGTCATCCCTATTATGCCCGGAAAGATGAACTGCATATAAGGTATGCCAATATCAGGAGAGACCATCCTCGATATGCCGCCTCCTACCAAAAACAGCCAGAGAAGTGGTCTTGCGAGTGTAGATATAAGCCTTCCACGCTCACGCACGAATTTTATGAATTCCCGTGCGACAATTACATATATGGCGTTTAAATCATATCTCGTAGAAACCATTTATCCTCTCTCAAATTTCTTCCTGTACGATCTTATTGATTCCTTCAATTCATCTCCGCCAGATATTGCCTCTGGCCGTATTGATTTGCCTGTAAGCTTTAAAAACACATCATTCAGAGTTGGCCTCTGGAGCCTCACAGAGATTACCATATCGGCAAGGGTGTTTATGATCTTCGGAATGCAGGCATCGCCTTTTGAGACGGATATGAATATCTCTCCGTTCTTTTCCTCGGCGTTTAGATCGAGTGCTTTTTTAATCTCATCAACCGCTTTCGCATTGTCATTTGTCTTTAAATATATGACATCCCCTCCAACCATCTTTTTCAGCTCATCCGGAGAACCCTGAACTATGATTTTCCCTTTATCAATGATGGCGATCTTATTGCATATCTCTGCCTCTTCCATGTAATGGGTGGTCATGAATATGGTGACATCCTGCTTCTTTGGTAGCCCTGATATGAATTCCCAGAGATTTGTCCTGCTCTGGGGATCGAGGCCGAGCGTAGGCTCATCGAGGAATAGCACCTTGGGCTGATGAATAATAGCCCTCGCAACTTCGAGCCTGCGCTTCATACCTCCTGAAAACCTTTTTACAGGCTCTGACTTTCTCTCATAGAGTCCGACAAAATTCAGCGCGTCGTCTATCCTTTTTTCTCTCTCATTCTTAGGAACATTGTAAAGATAGGAGTGAAACAAAAGATTTTCATATGCAGTGAGTTCCTTATCCAGTGTATTGTCCTGAAATACAATGCCGATAGATTTTCTGACTACTGATGATTCCTTCATGCAGTCATGACCGTCAATAGATGCCCTGCCTGAAGTTGGAGACAAAAGTGTGCAGAGGATGTTTATTGTGGTAGTCTTGCCTGCGCCGTTCGGACCGAGGAAGCCGAAGATAGAGCCTTTTTCAATATCGAATGATATGCTGTCAACGGCTGTGATGTTGCCAAATTTTCTTGTAAGGTTTTCGACGGTAATTATAGGCATTACTGATACCACTGCATCTTATTCTCCGGCACATGCCATTTAATAAAGTCATACCATATCCCGAGGGGAGCTTTTTCCACTCCTTTGAACCTCTTATGGAGCACGGGAAGGGCGTCAGGCACATAGAGGAAAGTGTAAGGCTGCTCTTCTGCAAGTATTTCGTGAATCCTATGATATATCTTTTTTCTTTTTTCCATATTAAAGGTCTGTCTGCCCTGAATGAGAAGCCTGTCCACTTCTTCATTCTTGTATGATATAAAATTAAATTCCCTCTCTTTTGTCTTTGATGAATGCCAGATGTCGTAAAGGTCAGGGTCTCTGGACAACGCCCATCCCATGATGATAGCCTCGAATCTCTTTTTATCTATGAACTCATGGAGCAATGCCTGCCACTCAAGAACCTTTATATTCATCTCGATGCCGGTCTTTTTGAGCTGTTCTTTAATTATCTGTGCGGTCTTTAGACGCGCCTCATTGCCCTGATTTACGAGCACTGTAAAGGAAAACTTCCTGCCGTCTTTTTCTATGACGCCCTCCGGGTTCCTTTTCCATCCTGCTTCTGAGAGTAATTTTATTGCCTTGTCAGGATCATATTCGTAATCCTTTACAGCAGGGTTAAATGCCCACGATTCAGGCGGGAAAGGCCCTGTGCATGGTGTGCCATAACCAAGCAAGACCCCTGCTATTATCTCTTTTTTGTTGATGGCATGGGCTATTGCCTGTCTTATGCGCTTGTCTGTAAATAGAGGATTCAGGAGGTTGTAACCAAGATAGGTATAGCCGAAGGCAGGATACTTGAATTTTTGGAAATACGTTTTAAAGAAGTCTGTCTGCGATTGAAGCTTATATTGAGGGGGCGTAAGCCCCATAAAATCAATGCCCCCGAATTTCAGTTCCAGAAACATAGTGGCTGTGTCCGGTATTATTCGCGCAATGAACCGGTCTATTTTTGGTCTTCCTTCAAAATAGTTTTCATAGGCTTCAAGGACTATCTTCTGCCCTGTTATCCATTCCTTGAGTTTGTAAGGACCTGTTCCAACAGGATTACGGCTTATCTCAGGCGATGTCAGGTCTTTTGTTTCATTAGCATTTTTGGCGAGGATATGTTTTGGAATAATACCCATTCCCCATGATTCCAGCGCAGGGGCGTATGGTTCTTTATAAGTCACTTTTACAGTGTATTTGTCCAGAGCTTCGACTTTTTCCACAGGCCCGTAGTTGCTGCTATAAGGGGTTGGTACCTTAGGATTGGTCACTGTTTGGTATGTGAATAACACATCATCGGATGTAAACTCTGTACCGTCATGCCACCTTACGCCTCTTCGCAAATGGAAGGTTATTTTTAATCCATCCGGGCTTACATCCCATGACTCGGCGAGTTCCCCTGTTATCTGTATGTTTTTGTCGTATTTTGTAAGCCCATTATAGATGTGTCCGCTTATTTCTCCTGATGCGCTGTCTGATGCGAGCAGCGGCAGCAGCCTTTTAGCATCGGCTAAAAAACCTATTGTAATGGCATTGGGATGTTTAACTTCAGGCTCTCTGGAGCAGCCAATAATGAGTAAAATAGTAAAGGAGTAAATGAGTTGAAGGGCGAATGAGCAGATGAGTAAATGGGAGAACGAATGAAAAAATTTTACCCATACACGCATTCACTCATCCACGCATTTACTATTTATTAAGGGGCTGTTGTGGAATCTGCTGCGGCTGCTGAGGCAACTGCTGGGGTATTGCTTTTTGTTGTTCAGCAGGAGCTGTCTGTTTTATTACAGAAGTGGTCTTGGTTGTCACCATTGTCAGGACGAGTGATGTCAGCATGAAGACGACAGCAGCAACAGTTGTAATCTTGTTTAAAAAGGTAGCTGCGCCTCTGCTTCCAAAAAGGGTCTGGCTTGAGCCTCCGAATGCAGCCCCTAACTCAGCTCCCTTTCCGCCCTGAATTAATACTATAAACACCAGGAAAAGACTTGCTAAGATATGCATTATTATCAAAAATGTTGTCATCATGACCCCCGTAATTTTTATTGTTAATCTATTGTCTTTTAAATTTCACTATTCTTGCGAAACTGTCCGCCTTTAGGCTTGCTCCGCCCACTAATGCTCCATCCACGTCTTCACAATTCATAAGAGAGTCTATGTTTTCAGGGGTTGCGCTGCCTCCGTAAAGGATTCTGACCTCTTTTGCTCTGTCACCATAATTTAAAGCAAGCTGTTCCCTGATGTATTTGTGCGCTTCCTGTGCCTGTTCAGGGGTAGCGGTTTTCCCTGTGCCAATTGCCCAGATGGGTTCATAAGCTACAACGACTCCGTCTAAATGCACATCTCTCAGTCCTTCTGTTATCTCCATTTTAAGAATATCAAGGGTCTTTTTAGATTCTCTTTCTTCAAGAGATTCGCCAATGCAGAAAATGACATTGAGTCCATGCTGTCTGGCTGCCTTTATTTTCTTATTTATAACCTCGTCTGTCTCTTTAAAATACTGGCGTCTTTCAGAATGCCCGATAATGACATAGGTGCAACCAGCATCCTTGAGCATAACAGGTGATATTGCACCGGTGTATGCGCCTTTGTCTTCATAAAAAATATCCTGTGCAGATAGCTTAATATTTGTGTTTCTTATTAACTCTGAGGCTGATTGCAGGGATGTAAAGGGTGGAGCTATGATAATATCAATATCCTTAACATCCTGAACAAGAGGGATAAATTCGGTTAAGAATGACCTGGTTTCTCCCAACGTCTTGTTCATCTTCCAGTTTGCTGCTATAAACGGCTTGCGCATAATTAAATAATTTAGTTTATAGTGCGATTCTATGTCAAGTTGAAGCGGGTGAGCGATTTGTTATATTCTGGACTCAAGACAGACTATTTATTGCGCAAGCGGGAATTTAGATGAAAAAAAGGACATCAAAAGACAATCAGGGAAAAAGGAACCCATTAAAAAACAGCATATAACAATATGCACAAATAAAGACTGCAAATTGAGAAAGGCAGGCTGTAAAGGTTTTGAGGCATGTCCCGGATACAAGGGGAGATAATAATATCCCAAATTTAGCGGTAAGAATAGGTTTCTGAAGTGAATAGCTGGGTTTTGGCAACAGTTCTTTGCGAAGTGAAGTGTAAAGCAGCTGCAAGTGTTTGAACCCGAAGGGTGAGTTTTGCGGCTGCAGCAAAACGAGCATTTAGAACTGTCAAAACACAGCTCTTGAACGGAAGAGACTTATCCGTATCGCTGGATTTCGAAATAATGTGGGTTAAGAGATATGCAATTCGAGAAGGCCGGGGGTTTTCTTGAGTGTTTCGAGGAATTTCTCCAGTTGTTCTGGCTCTTTATATTTGATTGTTACCTGCTCCTCTACTATATTCTGGTCCTTGACGAATCTGAATTTGCTCTCTAATATCTTCAAGTCATAACCGCTGATGATCTTTCCGAATTTTAGTTTTTCAGAATCACGCATTTTAATTGTTATGTCTATATAACGGTTTATTGGAAGGATATTTTCTATATTTCTAAGTGTCAGCAGGCTCACAATTGAAATGAGTGTGGCAAAACCGCTTATCGAGTATTCTCCAAATCCAACTGACATGCCAATGGCGCTGACTATCCAGAGGGATGCAGCAGTGGTCAGGCCTCTTATGTAGCTTTTCCCGAACCTTAATATCGCTCCTGCGCCTATAAAACCTATGCCTACAATAACCTGTGCGGCAATCCTTCCGGGGTCAGCGCTTTTGCCGTATGTCTCATACGCATGAATGGAAAGAATAGTAAAGAGACATGAGCCGAGGCAGACGAGAAGCTGGGTGCGGAAGCCTGCGCTTTGTCCGCTTATCTGTCTTTCTATTCCGATAAGCCCGCCTAAAATGGCTGCAATGAAAAGCTTTAAAAAATCCTCCATATTTGAATTATACTAAATTTTTATGAAGATGTATCCTTTTTCATAATCTGTAATCAAGCAAAGCGGGCACGGCTTCAAAGTCTTTATCAATGCGATAAGATTATTAAATGCCTGTTTATGCTGCTGAATGCAAAGGGTGACATTGAAATTGCCTCTAATGTCTGAGGGATCGGCGATAAGGTATCGCTGATAAAGCCTTTTCACCCATGCCTGCTTTACTTCTGTAAATGTTTACCTGCGAAGGTCTTTTTCATTTTCTTGACTTTTTTACAGAAGTTATGATTAAAATATACTTCTTCTAACAAACTCGGAGGTGGTAGTATGCACGCAATTATAGAGACCGGCGGAAAGCAGGTAAGGGTTGCTGCCGGAGATAAGATATATGTCGAAAAGATCAACGGCGATGCCAACGCAGAGGTGCTGCTGGATAAGGTTTTAATGATTTCGAAGAATGATGAGGTAATTTGCGGCAAGCCTTATATCAAAGGCGCCGGTGTTAAGGCTGAGATCATGGAGACAGGCAGGATGTCAAAGGTGCTTGTTTTTGGTCCAAGACCGAAAAAAGCTAACAGGAAACTGAGAGGACACAGGCAGTATTATACAACTCTAAAAATTAAAGAAATTACCACGGAATAGGCGGAGGATAGATATGGCTCATAAAAAGGGTGTTGGAAGTTCAAGGAATGGTCGTGATAGTGAATCCAAGAGGCTGGGCGTAAAGAGATTTGGAGGCCAGTTTGTTCGCGCAGGCAATATACTTGTAAGACAGCGCGGGACAAGATTCCATCCCGGCAGTAATGTCGGCAAAGGTTCTGATGATACGCTATTCGCATTGGTTGACGGATTTGTTAAATTCGAGAGAAAGGATAGAATAAGAAGTAAGATTAGCGTATATCCTGTTGCTGCGGCAGTAAGTGCCTGATCAATAGCTGCAAACTAAAGATCCGAAGGCAGTCTGTTAAAGAGACTGCCTTTTTTATTTGTTATATTTATGCAAAGCAGGCATGCAAAAAGACTTTAATAGCGATACCTTAGAGATGAACCTTCCCGCAGATTAGAGCAGTAGAGCAGAAGAACAGAAGTCAATTAAAATATGAAATTCATTGATTATGTGACGATACATGTGAAGGCTGGAGACGGAGGAAAGGGCTGTGTAAGTTTCCGAAGGGAAAAGTATGTTCCAAAGGGCGGCCCTGATGGCGGAGACGGAGGAAGAGGAGGTCACATAATAATAAAAGCCACAAGAGAGTTGAATACGCTGCTTGATTTAAGATATCAGCGGGAGTATAAAGCTGAAAAAGGAGAACATGGGAAAGGGAGCAACAAGCATGGAAGGGACGGTAAAGACAGAATAATCCCTGTGCCTGCGGGGACATTTATCAAGGATGCTGAATCAGGCGAAATAATTGCAGACCTTGATTCTGAGGGCGCTGAGATAATAGCAGCAAAGGGAGGGAGGGGAGGTCTCGGCAACTCCCATTTCGCAACTGCCACAAGGCAGGTCCCGCGTTTTGCGCAGCCCGGAGAGGAAGGACAGGGAAAAAACCTTGTCCTTGAACTTAAACTTCTTGCGGATGTTGGTCTGATAGGCCTTCCAAATGCAGGGAAATCCACCCTCATCTCAGTCATATCTGCTGCAAAGCCGAAGATTGCGGACTACCCTTTTACAACTCTTATCCCTAATCTTGGCGTGGTAAAGACGGAAGATATGAGGAGCTTTGTTATTGCGGATATTCCGGGTTTAATTGAAGGCGCTCACAGAGGCGCAGGCCTCGGATTTCAGTTTCTCCGTCATGTAGAAAGGACTTCAATTCTTTTGCATCTCGTAGATGTCTCTGATATTCTTACAACAGACCCAATAGAAGACTTTGAAAAGATAAACAGGGAATTAGTATTATACAGTCCTGAATTGATGAAGAAGCCAATAGCGGTTGTTGGAACAAAGTTGGACATTGTTCACGAAGGGACAAGATTGAAGAGGCTTCAGGCTTATTGCGAGGACAGGAATTTGGACTTCTTCCCTGTATGCTCGCTAACCGGCAGGGGGATTAAGAAACTCATGGTGTATTTGTCCAAAAAGGTTGAAAAGGCTTCAGGACGATGAGCAGACTTGTAATAAAAATAGGCAGCAACATATTGACAGATAAAAAAGGCGGGTTGGATCAAAAAAGAATCCTTTCCATAGCCGGCGATGTGTCTGATGCCTGCAAGGCAGGCCATGAGGTTGTAATTGTATCATCCGGCGCTGTTGCAGCAGGCATGAAAAAGCTCGGTCTGAAAGAAAGACCTAAGGACATAAGGCTAAAACAGGCAGCGGCTGCAGTGGGACAGTCATCCCTTGTTTTGGCATATGAGAAGAGCTTCGCTGATTTTGGCAAAAAGGTTGCGCAAGTGCTCCTCACAAGGGAGGATTTTTCAGAAAGGATGAGGTATTTAAATTCAAAAAATACTATCCTTACTCTCCTTTCTTACGGGATAATCCCCATAATCAATGAAAACGACACAGTTGCCACTGACGAGATAAGATTTGGGGATAACGACCAACTTGCTGCCCTTGTTTCCGGATTGATAGACGCTGAAAGGCTTGTCATACTTTCTGATGTGGACGGGTTTTATTCTTCTGACCCGAGGATTAATCAGTCTGCGGAGATAATCCCATTTGTTGATGAAATAACCTCTGAGTTTGAGGCCCTTGCCGGAGGGGCCGGCAGCGCTGTTGGAACAGGTGGAATGTATTCAAAACTGCTGGCAGCAAAGAAAGCCGCTTCATACGGCATACGGGTGAATATAATAAACGGCAAAAAGAAGGGGCTCATGACTTCCATTTTAAAGGGTATTCATAAAGGCACAGAATTCAGACCACAAACAAAAAAGATAACCTCAAGGAAAGGCTGGATCGCATTTGCACTAAAACCAAAAGGAAGCCTTTTCATTGACGATGGCGCTGTTAATGCAATATTGAAGTTGGGCAAAAGCCTGCTGCCATCGGGTATTGTGAGAGTATCGGGGACATTTGATGCAGGAGATGCGGTTTACTTTGTCGACAGCAGAAACAACCGCATTGCAAAGGGCATTGTTAATTATTCGTCCCGCGATATAGAAAAGATAATGGGCAAAAGAACTTCAGAAATAGAGGCAATAATCGGGTATAAATATTCAGACGAGGTAGTTCACAGGGACAACCTTGTAGTTCTGAGTTAGTTTCTCCAATATAGGCCGGGAATGAATGCCTATGCTCGATAAGCCGCTGATAGAGAAAAAATTGCGCCGTATCGAAGATCTATAAAAACCCATAAAACAATCAGATTTTCTTATCCTTCCATAAAAATTTAAAAAAAGAGTTGCGAAATTTTTTCTTGACAAATACATTATGTCATTATAATATTATGTCATCATGAATATAGATGGCAGCCAATTAATGCACAGCAAGACGCCTGACAAGTCGCATGACAAGACAATAGACAGATTCGGGCAGGATAAGCTTTATATCCAGCTTACGAGAATTCTGCTCGAAGATATAAACTCAGGAGCACTGCAGCTCGGGCAGCAGATTCCAACAGAAGAAGAACTCTGCAAAAAATACGATGTGAGCAAGATAACCGTCAGGCAGGCTATTAACAATCTTGTTGCGGACGGCTATCTGATCAAGATTCAGGGGAAGGGCACTTTTGTGGCAAACGCCCTGCCTGTGGTTGGGCTTGCAATGAAGACCCGGCTTACCGAAGAGATGTTCGGAGAGGAGGTGCAGCTTGACAGGAGGATATTGTATCAGGGGATAAAAGAGCCGCCTTCCGATATAAGGATATATCTTAAAACGGACGAGAGCATATATTGCATCATCAGCAGGAGAATGGTCAGGGGGAGAACCGCATACATAGAGGAAGCGTTCATTCCTCACTCGATGCTTCCTCTCATAGAAAAGCTCGATATCGCCCACGGCTCCCTTTATTCCATGCTTCAGGAAAAGGGAGTGAGAAAGATATTCAAAATGATACAGACCATAGAGGTCTCAAAGGCAGAGGGAGATTCCGCAAAGAGACTCGGCGTGGAGGATGGTTTTCCGGTGCTTGTTGCGCACAGGCTGTTTTTCAGTTCCGACAATATGCCGGTAGCTTATACAAAGATTCAGGGCAGGAGCGACAGGTATAAATTTCAAACCGAGTTTGAAAGAATACGGTGAAAAGGAGGAAGAGCGATGCAGAGCGACAAAAAGGTTGGACAGTTGTTTGTTGCCATCTCGGATTATCCGCATATCAATGAGAACGGCTTCGTTAAGGACGCATTTCAGATTTTGCGGAAAAACTTTCAGGAAGGCAAGGGGTATCGCAGGATTTTAGTGCTTGACGGTGAAAATCGCCTTAAAGGGCTTCTTGGAGTGGCTGATCTTGTAAAAGCCGCTGCGCCCGGTTTTCTAAAGGCTTCCAAACCCGATGCGTTTCAGGGACTTCAGATTGATTATCCCGCCTTGAGCCTTATATGGCAGGAACTGTTTTCGGAGAAATGCAAAGAGGAGACGAAAAAGCCTGTAAAGGAGGCTATGCAAAAAATCGGGGCAACCGTTTCCAT
Organism: Thermodesulfovibrionales bacterium; assembly: GCA_030017995.1. Classification (GTDB taxonomy): domain Bacteria; phylum Nitrospirota; class Thermodesulfovibrionia; order Thermodesulfovibrionales; family Dissulfurispiraceae; genus JASEGS01. Next base: position 5,642 of record JASEGS010000029.1, on the reverse strand, counting down.
GGATGATCCGGTCGCAAAAGCTGCGTATGTAATGATTACGGCAAATACTCCAGTCCTGCCTGTAATGGATGCCGGGAAGGTGGTCGGCGTTATCAGGCTTCAGGATGTATTTAACGAGATTGCAGATGTAATTCTTCAGAATAACGGTTAAGGGGAGGCTGATAATGTCTGACGATAGAGGGATAACTATGACTTCTGAAAAAACAATCATTGACTGGAAAAGGGTGTTTTTTATCTTATTGGGATTAGGCATTTTCCTTTTCATTTATTTTATGCCGCAGTGGAAAGACGCCGTTGATCCGACAGGCAAGGCATTCCCTTTATCAAAAGAAGGCAAAGGAGCGATAGCATTATTTTTGCTTGCAGGCATATGGTGGGTTTTCGAGGTCGTTCCCATTGGCGTTACATCTCTCGCAATAGGCGTTTTTCAGGCATTGTTCAGCATCCGTTCCGCAAAGGACGCGTTCAAGGATTTTATGGACCCGTCTGTTATGTTTATTTTTGGGTCTGTAGTTGTAGGGGCGGCATTTACAAAGTCGGGTCTCACAAAACGCATAGCATACAAGATGCTCGAGGTGGTTGGTGAAAAGACGAGTATGATACTTCTTGGCTGTCTTGTTGTAACAGCAGGACTTGCGCATTTCATGGCGCATACGGCAGCAGCGGCAACTGTATTTCCCATATTACTCGCAATCTATGCCCTTTACGGCGAAGGCGATAAGCAGTCAAAATTCGGAAAGGCTCTTTTTATCGGCATGGCGTACGCCGCGGGAGCGGGAAGTATTATCACATTTTTAGGCGCTGCCCGTGGCCCTGCAGCAGCAGGCATGTTCAAGGAATTCACAGGAAGAGATGTCGGTTTTTTTGAGCTTACAAAGTATATGTTCCTTGTCGGCTGGATTATGGTGCTTCTGATATGGGGATATTTGATGATATTTTTAAAACCTGAGAAAGATGTTATACATGGCCTTAAAGAAAAGGTTAAACGTCTTTCAAAAGAATTAGGCCCGTTAAGTTTTAATGAGAAATTCGTTATTGTTGCCGTTATACTGGTGGTCATAGTTATGGCAATGCAGTCGTTCGTGCCTGCTCTTAAGCCTCTTGACAGGGCGGCTATTATGCTGGTTTCCACGCTCCTGTTCTTCATATTCAAGGTGCTTACAGTAAAAGAGCTTGAAGAGATCCCTTGGAATATAATCCTGCTTTTCAGCGGCGCTATGAGCATCGGCTTCTGCCTTTGGAAAACAGGCGCGGCGCAATGGATGGCCGTCAACTGGCTTGTGATGTTTCAGCAGGCTCACTGGATGGTTTTTGTTTTAAGCATAGCCGGTTTTGTCTTGATAATGACCAACTTCATTATGAATGTCGCGGCCATAGCAATATCTCTGCCGGTTTCATTGGTCGTAGCAGGGTATTTAGGCGTTGCTCCGGATGTTATCTTTTATTCATCGCTGGTTACAGCCGGAATGCCGTTTGTTCTTCTCATCGGCGCTGCTCCGAATGCTATCGCTTATGAGTCGAAACAGTTTACAACCGGCGAATTTTTTAAGCATGGGATACCGTTAAGTATTGTTCTTATAGCGGTTTTGGCAGTAGCCATTATGACGATTTGGCCGTTGACCGGAATGCCGATATTGACCAAGTAGCGGAGGGCGTATGGGATTTGATGAAATTCTGATCAAATTATTCGGCAAGTACTATACCGAGGCTGATTTTGTGGAAAAGACATACGCTGAGATGAACAAATTCGGTTTCGATGCGAACAACGCCATCGCATGCGTTAGTGTTTGCAGGGACGAGATTACACAGCCGTTAATTGCATTAATAAGAAATAAATGGGGCGAGGCTTTTAATCTGTCAAGCCTCGCCGGTATGTTCTTTGCCGGACAGACCGGACTGGCTGCTGCAATGCACCACTCTCCGAACATCGGCGGCAAGGAACGGTATGTATTCTATTCCCTGCCGCATATAGCCATAGACGCCGACGGGCGCATAGGCGTCTGTAAGAGGATCGGCAGGCAGGGAGAATCCACTGCCTGCGGCGCGCTTGTCGCATTTCAGAAGGAACTTTCGGAGGGCAAGCTTAACCTGTCAATGGATGACATTGATATAGAACAGAACCTTTTGAAAAGAAGGCTTTTAAGGGAGATACCTTACGGCCATGTACCTGACCTCCTTGAACTTACAAAGATAACCCAAAAGGTCGTTCAGAAAGACATCGAGTATGCCCTTAACACGATAGTTGACAGAAGAAAGAGCGATTACGCGGTAATTTCCGGCGTGCAGATACACGGTCCCGAGCATAATTATGTGTGGGTCGCTTCATGTTATGCGGTTGTGAACGAAGTGATGGAAAAGATAGAAATATAAAATTCGGAATGGAGGGATTATGAAGGCTAAGGATCTGATGATACCGCTTCAGGAGTATTTAAGACCTGAAAATACCTTGAAGGAGGCTGTTAATCTCTTGAGGACTGCAAAAAGAGGCGAAGAAAAGATAGGCGTTAAAGGACTTCCGGTGCTGAATGAAAATGGAAAGCTCGTTGGAATGCTTTCAATGAGGGACATTCTAAAGGTTGTCTTCCCTTTTTACCTGTCCATGATGGATCTGGGAGATTTCACATGGGACGGCATGGTCGAAAGCATAGCCAAAAAATCCTCGAACAGAAAGGTCGGAGAGGTGATGAGCAAGGTTGTCATAAGCGTTGACGAAGGCGCGTCTTTAATGGAGTGCGTGGATCATATGATAAAGCACAATATTAAAAGGCTGCCGGTTGTTGATAAATCAGGTAAGATGGCAGGAATGCTTTACGAAAGGGATGTGTTCTTTGAAATCACAAAGGCGATGCTCGCTGAGAATAACGGAGGTGCGAAATGACCCAAGAAGCTGCCGCCGCTTCGCAGCCCTTTGTGATGGATACGGCATTCTGGACGGCCACAGCTATATTCTTGTTGGCATATGCAGCGATCATATCCGAAAAGATACACAAGACTATAGTCGCGATATTCGGGGCAGGACTGATCCTTGTCTTTAAGATACTTCAGCAGCATGAGGCGTTTCATATAGAGGAGTTCGGAATAGACTGGAATGTGATATTTCTCCTCATCTCGATGATGGTGATAATCAACCTGATGAGGCCGACGGGGGTATTTGAGTATATAGCAATCAAAAGCGCCAAATGGGGTAAGGGCGATCCTTTCAGAATAATGGCCATATTTGCGGTTGTTACGGCTGTTTTGAGCGCTTTACTGGATAATGTAACAACGGTATTGCTCATCACGCCGGTTACTCTCCTTATTGCGGATGCCCTTGAAGTTGACCCTATTCCGTATCTCATTTCATGCGCATTGGCCTCGAACATCGGCGGCACAGCCACACTTATAGGCGACCCGCCTAACATAATGATAGCTTCAAAGGCGCAGCTCGATTTCATGGCCTTTATCTATCATCTTGCTCCTATCGTGGTCGTGATTATGGTCTTTTACCTATTCGCCATTAAGTTCATCTGGGGGAAGAAACTAAAGACAAGGGAAGAACTCAAGCAAAGAATAATGGCAATGGACGAAAATGAGGCTATAAAAGACCCGGTAATGCTCAAGAAATCCCTCGCAGTCCTTGCGATAGTGCTTACGGGTTTTGTATTTCACGGAGTTTTACACTTTCAGCCCGCAACCGTCGCCTTATTCGGCGCGGGACTTTTGCTCCTGCTATCAAAGACTCACGAACCCCATCACATACTCGCGGAGGTCGAATGGCCTACGATTTTTTTCTTCATGGGACTTTTCATCATAGTCGGAGGCGTTGTAAAAGTAGGCCTTATCAAATGGATGTCAATGCAGATACTGGAGCTTACGCAGGGAAATATGTTCGCGACCTCGATGGTCGTAATGTGGTTTTCAGCTTTTGCATCGGCAATAGTTGACAACATTCCTTATGTAGCGACTATGAATCCTTTGATAGTTGATATGGCGAAACAGCTCTGGCCTAACCTTTCCGGGACGCAGCTTTTACATCATCCGGATTTAATGCCTTTGTGGTGGTCATTGGCGCTCGGTGCATGTCTTGGAGGCAACGGCTCTGCAATCGGTGCATCTGCCAATGTCATCGTCGTTGGCATGTCCGAAAAGGCTGGAAAAAAAATATCGTTCATGAAATTCATGGCATACGGAATGCCAATAATGATTATGACCGTAATAGTGTCAACAATATATGTATGGCTCAGGTATTATGTGATGAAGATATAGCAAATTATTCTTTCCTCAATTCCGGCAATTGGAATTTCGCGATTTGGCAAAGATGTTTAATACATCCCGATTTTATCGGGTCTATCTTAGGTGGAGACTGTCAGAAAGGAAAAGATGTTTAAGGAGGAATAAACTTATGATGACCATGGTAGCAGTAGTATTCGTGCTCGCCTACTCGATGATCGCGATTGAGCACCCGATTAAAATCAATAAGTCTGCCACTGCCCTGCTTGCGGCAGGCATGATGTGGTCTCTTTACTCCTTTGCAAGCCCGCTCGGCGTCGAAACAGTAAGCCATCAGCTTACGGAAAAGCTTGCAGAAACAGCGGCAATAGTATTTTTTCTCATCTGCGCCATGACGATTGTCGAGGTGACAGATTCTCACGGCGGTTTTGAGGTCATCACCTCCCGCATCAAGGCCAAAAAGCTCACGAGCCTGCTCTGGATAATAGGCTTTATCACCTTCTACCTGTCTTCCATTCTCGATAATATGACAACAACCATTGTTATGGTCGCTCTGATGAAGCGCTTGCTTAAGGAACATAAACAGCGGCTTTTCTTTGCCGGCATAATCGTAATCGCAGCAAATGCAGGCGGCGCATGGTCGCCCATCGGCGATGTGACCACTACCATGCTCTGGATCGGCGGACAGGTCACAACACTTAACATTATGAAGACTACATGGATTGCTTCCATGGTCAATCTGCTCGTTCCTCTTACCATTGCCTCTTTCATGCTCAAAGGCGATGTCGTGCCGCCTGACAAAGTTGAAAACGGCGCAACAAGTTGCACACAGTTTGAAAAGACCCTGATGTTCTTTATGGGTATAGGCGCCCTGATCTTCGTTCCAATATTCAAGGCAGTAACTCATCTGCCTCCATACCTCGGCATTTTGTTTGCCCTCGGCGTGCTTTGGATGACAGGCAATATCCTGCATCGGGAGAAGCCAGCAGAAACAAAGGAACACCTCACTTTGACAAAAGCGCTCAGGCGTATCGATATGGCCTCGGTCGTATTTTTCATCGGCATTTTGCTTGCTGTAGCTACGCTTTCTGCTAACGGCATGCTTCCGGCTTTGGCTCAGTGGCTCGATGCCAAACTCGGCAGCCAGTCTTTGATCGTAATTATCATAGGGCTTGTTTCAGCTATTGTAGACAATATTCCTCTGGTGGCTGCTTCTATGGGTATGTATCCGCTTTCCCAATTCCCAGCGGATTCGTTTATTTGGGAATTCATGGCTTACTGCGCCGGCACCGGAGGCTCAATCCTGATAATCGGTTCGGCTGCAGGTGTGGCTGCCATGGGACTGGAAAAAATAGAATTTTTCTGGTATGCGCGGCGTATAGGGCCGCTTGCCTTTGCAGGGTATTTCGCAGGCGTGGCAGCTTATATCATCC
>JASEGS010000028.1 GCA_030017995.1 Thermodesulfovibrionales bacterium | reverse complement strand
ATCAATTCTAATCGGGGGCCGCTTCCTACTTCAACAACTCAAAGGGACATGCTCGCGCTTCCGAGTCCATTTGCATGGGCTGCAAGCATCAGGCTCTGCGCAAATAGTCCAATATCAAACAATGACCATAAGGGAAGAGAAGCATCCTGAAAAAGGAATATGCCATGCGGTGCATTGTAAAACCTGAAATTGGCTATCTTCGCCTTTTTTATGTATTCAGGATCACTAAAATCTAAGCCGAACTTTTCGCCTCTCTTCCTGAAAAGCTCCTTTATTCTCATCTCTATCTGCGGAGGCCATGATGCAGGCTCAGGGATATCAGGCATGGGTTTCTCGCCTTTTTCAAAAACCTCGATAAGCCGTTTTGACAATTCGTCTTTTTTCGCGCCTGATACTATTGCGACTTCCCACGGCTGGCTGTTCTTGTAAGACGGGCTCCATTTTGCAGTATTAATAATATCCATGAGAATTTCTTTCTGTATAGGTTCAGGTCTAAACTTCCTGATACTCATCCTTGTCCTGATACATTCAATTGCATCCATAAACCCTCCTCTACTCCCTTTTAGGACAATTTTTTATAGGACATGATTCGCAACTTCCCTCTGAATCCATCTCAAAACCAAACGGAATCGTTTCTCCGCATTGGCAGAGCCAGCCGTCAGTAGTATGCTCTAATAGATTTTTATTGCAAAATGGACATTTAAGCATGCTATCTCAGAATACTAAGCAGCTTTCTCGCAATCATAAAAATATTCAGATACTGCTCATCCTGATAATCCCTGTAGGTATTAATATGAGGGATGAACTTGCTATTTTTAAAGATCAAGGTTGCCTCTGCATATATTCCATCTTTCAGGTAAATTCTGTGAGAATAGTCTTTTGTGGATGCCAGAACTATTTTGGCAGGCGTAATATAGCCTGGATCAATGTTGACATTCCTTTTGCCATGGAATGAAAGTTCTTCTTCCAATCCATTCGTCAGGAGTTTTATTCCAGCAATCCTGTCTTGTTCAATAAGGGTTTTGAAAAAGATAAACCGCCTGTAAATAGGTTCTCCCAACTCGTCTTTATAATAATCAGAATAGTCCCATTTCATAGGCGGGCTTTCCATGGCTATTTCCCCGAATATCTTTTCTAAAGATTTCAGCGCCTTAAAATAATAATCTTCTTTTGAATATAATGTGCCTACAAAGAGAAGGGCTTTGTCAGGAGGGTGCGGGGTTCCCATTCACTATCCATCTATAAACCTTGCAATCGCCGCCTTGACTTCAGGAGTATCCCAATGGATCGGGCCGATTATTTTTTCCTTGAGCATTCCGTCCTTGCCGATTATAAAGGTTTCCGGCACTCCGGTGATTCCATATTTCATGGCTATGTCTTTATCGGCAATCAAGACAGGGAAAGTAAAGTTGTTTGCTTTCATGTATTGCATTGCCTTAGAAGGATCATCCCTGAAGAGAATCGAAAGGAAAATCATCTTATCATTCCCCTTCTCTGAATCTATAAATCTCTGAATTGAGGGGTTTTCTTCTTTGCATGAATCACACCATGACGCCCAGAAGTTAAGTAATACTATACGCCCCTTAAGGTCTGACAGTCTCCACATGTTGCCCATTGTATCCTTTAACTCAAAAGAAGGAGCATCAAGGCCGATAGTTGCTTTTTTGGAGGGGACCTCGCTGGTTCTGGTCAAAAGCAGTATGGATGTAATACCAACTATAAGAATAATTAACAACGCAAAGCCTTTATTTTTCATAAATACAGGTCTTCATCTTTCAATATCAGTTAACAGATACCACCACAGATTCTTCAGCTTCCTCGAACACTATTTTGTCATCTCCAAGGGTTACTTTGACGACAGGAGTGCCCCTCAAATTCCCCCGTATTAACTCTTCAGAAAGGGTATCCTCTATTTCCTTATTAATAGCCCTTCTCATGGGTCGTGCTCCGTAAACAGGCTGATAGTATTTATTGAGGAGCCACTCTTTGACCTCAGGAGACACATCAATAGTCATGGCATACTCTGTAAGCTTCATATTCGTTTCTGCTATAAGGATGTCCATAATAGACAGAAGATGTTCTTTTTCCAGAGCATGAAAAACAACCGTTTCATCAACACGATTAAGAAACTCAGGATTAAAGGTCTTTTTCAATTCAGATATAACATTGTCTTTCATTTTGGCATAGACATTCTCTGATGATGCGCGATAAAACCCGAGAGGCGTCGCCTTTTCTATAATCCTTGCGCCAAGGTTGGATGTCATAATGAGTATGGTATTCCTGAAATCCACTTTCCGGCCATAGCTGTCTGTAAGTACGCCCTCATCCAGTATTTGAAGGAGTATATTAAATACATCCTGATGCGCTTTTTCTATTTCGTCAAACAAAACCACAGAATAAGGTCTTTTCCTTATCTTCTCTGTTAGTTGTCCTCCCTCTTCATATCCCACATAGCCCGGAGGAGCGCCTGTTAAACGGGATACATTAAACCTTTCCATATATTCGGACATATCGATTTTCACGAGAGCGCTCTCATCATTAAACATAAACTCTGCCAGAGCTTTTGCAAGTTCCGTCTTTCCAACTCCTGTCGGACCAAGGAAGAAAAAAGAGCCTATGGGTTTGTTTTTGCTCTTTAAGCCTGCTCTTGATCGCCTTATCGCTTTAGACACAGCTTTTATGGCATCATCCTGCCCTATTATCCTGCCGTGAAGGACTTCTTCCATTTTCAAAAATTTCTCTGACTCTGTCTCTTCAAGCTTATAAAGCGGAATGCCGGTCATCTTTGAAACTGTATATGAAATATCATCCTCATTGACAATAGGCACCTCTTTGTTCATGGAATCTTTCCAGCGTTTATACTGAACCTCATATGACTTCTTAAGTTTGTCCTCATACGCCCTTACGGCCTGCGCTTTTTCAATATCATGCAATCTGACATAGAGGCTCTTTTCCTTTGCAAGCCTGATCAGCTCTGTCTCCATGTCCCTCAAATCCAAAGGCATTGTAGATCTTTTGAGTTTCAATCTTGAACCTGTTTCATCCATGACATCAATTGCCTTATCAGGCAAGTATCTCTCAGTTATATACCTGTCAGAGAGCTTCACTGCTGCGTAAATTGCCTCATCGCTTATCTTTACCCTGTGATGATTTTCATATTTAGGACGCAACCCCTTTAAAATCTCAACCGTTGTCTCCTCAGTTGGCGGCTGTATGTAAATCGGCTGAAATCTCCTCTCAAGGGCTCCATCCTTCTCTATATACTTTCTGTATTCATCAGGGGTAGTGGCGCCTATGCACTGCAATTCCCCCCTAGAAAGAGCGGGCTTCAGCATATTGGATGCATCAACAGACCCTTCTGCAGCGCCGGCTCCTACAAGAGTATGAAACTCATCAACAAACAGGATTATATTTTCGGACTGGATTATCTCTCTCATCACAGCCTTCAGCCGCTCCTCAAATTGGCCCCTGTATTTAGTCCCTGCAATGAGCGCTCCAAGGTCAAGAGATATTATCCTCTTTCCAATTAAGCCGTCAGGAACATCTCCAGCGACTATCTTTTGAGCAATGCCTTCCACAATGGCGGTTTTACCGACACCAGGGTCGCCGATTATCGCAGGATTATTCTTGAGCCTCCTTCCGAGGACCTGAAGTACACGCTCTATTTCATCTTCCCTGCCGATTACTGGATCAAGTTTCCCTTCCAGAGATAGAAATGTAAGGTCTCTGCCAAATTCGTCAAGGGCAGGCGTATTCGTCTTTCTTCGTTCCTTCTGGTGGGTCTGCTGATACTGCGGCTTGATTGCAAGATTGATAGTCAATTGTCTGGCGCCAAGGAGATTTGCACCAAGGTTCCTCAATATCTTTCCAGCTATACCTTCGTCCTCCCTTATAATACCTAAAAGGAGGTGTTCGCTTCCGATGTAATTGTGACCAAGAAGTCGCGCTTCCTCTACAGATAGTTCAAGGACTTTTTTAGCCCGCGGAGTAAAGGGAATATCTCCAAATGTCATAAAATTACTGCCGATAGGTATGTTTCTTTCTACTTTAAATCTTATTTCATCTATGGACAGTCCCATTTTCCTCAATATGGTAATGGGTATACTGTCTTCTTCCCTCATTATTGCCAAGAGAAGATGCTCTGTGCCTAAATAATCGTTATTTCTCTTTTCAGATTCTTCTTTAGCATATATGATTATCTTTCTTCCTCTTTCTGTGAATTTCTCAAACATTTATCCTCCCGGTTCCATAGCCCAATGACGTTGCGGTTCTTAAATCCAGTGTCTATGCACTCTTAATTAAATATTACTTAGTTTTCGCAAACATTGTCAATCAAGATTGACAATGTTTAATCTGTAGTTATGGATGGCAGGCATGCCTCAAAGCCTTTAATAATGCGATAAGATTATTAGATGCCTGTTTTTCTACTTAATACAAATGTAATACTGAAATTGCTTCTAACTGGGTATGAGGGATCGGCGCTAAGGTATCGCTATTAAAGTCTTTTCAGCAACCTGCCATCCATAGTGAGAATAAGTGGCTCCGGTTAAGGTCAATCTTGCATATGCACTGATATATCCTGTATTCTTTGATATTATGCATGCAGAAGTTGTCTTCCCTCTAAAACTCCCGCCTCTTACCTACAAAATCCCGAATGGTGCGCCAACAGACCTCATTGGCAGGATCGTAAAGGCTCCATTGATAAACAAAAGTCTTTATGGCCTTATAGCATCACTGAAGGATGAAGCAGAAATAGGGCAGCAAAAAAATATTAGGGAAATCCATGAGATATCCCGGCATTTTACCTCTGATGCCGGTATTTTATTTTTAAAATGGCTCTCTGATTACTATTTGATGCCAATGGGCATAGCCCTTAAAAGCTGTTTCTTTGAAGAGATGGCCGCAAGCCTTAAGAAAGAAGACAGGGGACAAACGCCTGAATCCGAGCCGATTATCTCTACGCCCTGTGAAGGCAGCTCAATGATTGATCAAAATGTATCCGTTGTCTTCCGCAGCATCATGAAAAAAAATTATCAGACATTCCTCTTCCATGCGCCATCCATAGCCCGCGAATATTTATTTATATCCAAAATCTTGGCTGAAACATGCCCGGATTCACAGAGAGCCATAATACTTGTTCCAGAGATTGGACATATTGAAAGACTTTCATCATCACTATCAAATATGCTCGGCGAAAGGCTGTGCATACTTCACAGCAAACTGGGTAAAGTCAAAAGGATAGAGGCAATCAGAAGGATAGTTTCAGGCAAGGCAAATGTAATTTTAGGCACAAGGTCTGCAATGCTTGCTCCGCTGAACGACATCGCTTTTATTGCTGTGCTTAGCGAACACAGCCCGTCCTACAAGGCAGAGGAAGGACTTAGATACAATGCAAGAGATGTAGCTGTAATGAGAGGCTTCATGGGAAAATCATGTGTCCTTCTATCCTCAGTATGTCCTTCAATGGAATCCGTCTATAATGCAAAAACCGGCAAATACGCACCTTTAACCCCAGAACCCGGGAACCAAAAGGAACAAAGTCGTCCTAAAATAAAAATCGTTGGCATGAACGCCGCTAAACAGAGAGATTTGTCCGTTTCAGGAGAAATATTGCAGGAGGCAAAAAAACTGCTGCTTAAGAATGGAAAACTCCTGTTTATAGCCAGCAGAAGCGGCTATTCAATCATGACTTGTGAGGACTGCAACGAGATATTCAGGTGTAAGAAATGCCAAATACCGCTTGTCTTTTATAAAAGCAGAGGGATATTAAGATGCAATTATTGCGGCATTGAAAAAACAGCGGGTGGTAGTTGTGAAAAGTGCCAAGGCTTTAATATAAAGCCATTCGGTGCAGGCACTGAAAGAATAAAGGACGAGGTGGAAAAATTACTTAAAACAGGAGGGATGCTTCTTGAAAAAAAGGCTAAAGGGTTGAAGGTTAAAAATTATGATCTTCAAAATCCTGAATTAAGCCCGTTCGTGATAGGGACAGCATATGCATCAAAGAGAGCTAAGGAAGAAACATTCAGCAGCGCTGTCCTTCTTAATATGGACTGCTTGCTTTCACAACCGGATTTCAGGGCATATGAAAGAATATTTCAGGAGACATTGCAGATATCGCAACTGATAAAACCCGATGGATATATCTTCATACAGACACGGGATGCACGAAATATAATATGGAAGTTCATCAGAAATTATGACCTCCAAGCCTTTTACAACTATGAGATGTCCCAGCGCAACTCTCTCAATTATCCGCCGTTTTCTAAGATGATACTCTTCAATATTATTTTCAAAAATAAATCAAAAAAAATATCCGCCGTATCGAACGATATACAGAAAATAATTGCAGAGAAACATGTTATGGATGTAGATATTCTAACGAATATGAATATATCCTCTGCTGATAAGTCATACGAACAACACTGGCAGATACTCTTGAAATCAAGGGACAGAAAGGCTTTGCACATTGCAGCAAAAAATCTTATGGACGGTCTTAAAAAGTTAAAGGAAATAAAACTGACCATAGATGTAGACCCTGTCAAGATTTAATTCCGCGGAAGGCGCAAAACCCTTTCTGCATTCCGCAATATGGAATCTGCAAAACCATGCGCCCGTTTGATCCTAACATCCCTGTCCAAAGGATTTTTTGTCTTACATATGGCTATGTATTCTTCAGGAGTAATGTCATGAGTAACCAATGGCAGATGCGGCCAACCATCAATAGGTATCGGAAAATCAGAGCCGTTTACAAGCCATTTTGAAGGAAAGGTTTCGACTATCTGCTGGATAAAAGAGAGGCGGGTTGACAAGGACAATGCAGATGTGTCTGCCCACAACCTCACTTTTCCATCAGAATTTGCCTTCTTCATAAATGAATAAAACTCTCCTATCAAATTCGGGTCAATCATTGGAAAGACCGGCGTGCTGCAATGGGCTGCAATAACCGTAACATCATGTTCAAGAGGCTTTTCAAGATATTTAAAATTATCAAGATGCTTCTTGCGCATCCCTTCTGGGAAAGAATATTCAGGACCCACATGACATAAAAGTGGCATGTTATACGATGAAAGGGCATTATAAAAATTCCTATGCCTGTCATCCATTAAATATATGTGCTGTGTTGAAGGTATTATTTTAATAAGCACTGCATCTGTCTGAGTAATGACATATTCAAGCTCAGATTCCCAGTCCTTCCTGTTTGGGTTTATAGATGCTCCGAAGAAAAATCTTTTCTTCCTCTTCCCAGCGTCTGATTCATTCTGCAAATGGTCGTTTAACTCTCTAACTTTCCGCGAAAGAAATTTGTTTGAGACCCAGAGGTCGGTCTTCTGTTTATTTATCTTTCCTGTCCTTGGCGAATAAACTGCATCAAGGGCAAGAAGGACAACTCCATCAATCTCCTCAGCAGATGTCACCAATCTGTACACTACATCAAAATATTCACTGGTGGATATCTTCCCGTCGCTGTTCAGGTCAGCCTCCATTCTTGCCAAATCATCCTCAACCAGATTGTAGAGTATCCGCGTGAACCAATGGTGATTGTCATCAGCATACATATAAACATCATTATCTACATTATTAATATCAATACCATTGCCTATTATGTGGAAATGCATGTCAATCTTCATTTATCCTCCGGCCTCAGCTTATATTTACGCTTGAAACAACTCCATTGTCATCTATAAAAAAGACCTCTGCGGTCTTGCCCTCATCCCTGAGCCATCCACCGGTGTTATAAAGAAAAGCCTTTTCTCCTTTAAGTTGTGACAGGTCTTCAATCTCCATCGGTTCTGCTGCCGATATTGGTTCGTGGGTATGACCAAAGATTATCTTGCGTGGAGGAATAAGGCCAAGATCTTCTGCCTGTACACAACTTGCGGCATAGAACCTTAAGAAACGATGCCTTACAGATTTCCTTTGAAAAAACTCTTCATCGTATCTTGACTCTTTCACATCTTCAGCAATATAAATAGCCCCTTTCCTGATGCCTTTAAGGAGAACGTTATCCATTATCTCTGCATACCACGGCAGCTCTATCAGTTTATCGAGTTTTGGCAGAATATTATCCAGAACCTTTTTGAGGCGGGATGTCTTGCCTGACTTTGCTTCCTTTTGTATTTGATAAAAGATCTTGGAAACAGCCCCTCCCTGCCCAACTCCTGTGCATACCATAGAAGTCAGGGGAATATTATATTCCTCAAGTTCAGCGAGTCCTGTTTTCCCGGCAAGCTCAGGTTCACCGCTGAATAACTCTGACAATAGCACCCATGCCAGTTCAAGCATATGACCATGGGTCACAAGATAGACATCGCTGCCTGTCTTAATATACAGGTTTGGATAGACTATGTTAATCGGCAACACATTGTCTTTCTCAAAGAGACCTTCGAGAAAAAGGGTGCCGTATAACCCTGTCCCCTTTACAATGCTTACGCCCGGCAGATGAAGATGTCCGCTGTCATAATCGAGCAAACCCGGCTGTGTCCTTCTGAACTTCCTCGGATCTTCATGATCTTTCATCTTTCTTATGATATTTGTTTCCCATTCCACTGCATCCCATACATGCTTGTCATGGTTGCCGGGTATGTAAATAATTTCTTTTGTAAGGTTGTCATTTTTGATAGATTTAAAGACAGGTCTTGCTGTTTTACAGGACTCTTCAAATGTGTTAACAGAAAAATCAAGAATATCTCCATTAAGGATAAGATAATCCAAAGGATTGCCTCCACCAAAATCCTTAATCGCATCTCTCAATGCTTCGTATGCATGCGTGACAGTCCCACTCTCAAGGAGTTTGCAGTTTTCGTCTCCAAGATGGATGTCGGAAATTATAGCGATCTTCAATATTTCCCCCTTAATGTCATATATTTCTCTACTTCGGCTTTAATATCAAAGCAGACAACGGCGGCAGAGTAAGATTCAGGGAATATGCCCTGCCGTGAGCAGGCATATTATCCGCACGCACACCGCCGGAATTGCCCAGATTGCTCCCCCAGTATAAAGAAGAATCGCTGTTTAACATCTCCCTGTAAAAACCTTTTACAGGAACTCCTATCCTGTATCCAAACCTCGGCACTGGTGTAAGATTAAAAACAAAGACAAGAAAATCATCCGGGTACTTAGCCCTCCGGATAAATGATATTACGCTGCTTTCTGAATCATGAAGGTCTATCCACTCAAACCCATGGCTCTCAAAATCCACCTCATACATGGCTGGCTCATTTTTATAAAGATGGTTGAGATCCTTTATAAATACTTGCAACCTTTTGTGGGGCTCACCATCAAGCAAATGCCAGTCAAGGCTTGCATCAAAGTTCCATTCATTCCACTGACCGAATTCAGAGCCCATGAACAGTAATTTCTTGCCCGGATGTCCATACATATATCCATAAAGCGCCCTCAGGTTTGCAAACTTCTGCCACACATCTCCCGGCATCTTATCGAGCATCGAGCGTTTACCGTGGACAACCTCGTCGTGTGAAAAGGGAAGGATAAAATTTTCTGAAAAGGCATATAGGAAACTGAATGTAAGGTTGTTTGTATTATACTTGCGATGAATTGGATCCTTCGAGAAATATTCTAATGTGTCGTGCATCCAGCCCATATTCCATTTCATACTAAAACCAAGACCTCCCAAATATGTAGGTCTTGAGACGCCTGGCCATGCGGTGGATTCCTCTGCCGTTGTCAAAACTCCGGGATGATACTGATGGACGACCTCATTAAATTTCTTCATGAAATCTATTGCCTCGAGGTTTTCATTGCCCCCGTATATATTAGGCGCCCAATCACCTGCCTTTCTCGAATAGTCAAGATAGAGCATTGACGCAACTGCATCAACCCTCAGGCCGTCAATATGATATTTATCGAGCCAGAATAAAGCGTTTGTTATAAGATAATTCCTCACTTCATTCCTTCCGTAGTTGAATATAAGTGTGCCCCAATCCCTATGCTCTCCTTTTCTCGGGTCTTCGTGTTCATAAAGACATGTCCCGTCAAAAAATCCCAGACCGTGCGCATCCTTTGGGAAATGGGCTGGAACCCAGTCCATAATAATACCTATGCCATTCTGATGGCTTTTATCCACAAAGTACATGAAATCCTCTGGTCTGCCAAACCTGCTTGTTGGCGCATAATATCCTATGGTCTGATAACCCCATGAGGCATCAAAAGGGTGTTCAGTGATTGGTAAGAGTTCTATATGAGTATAGCCGAGTTCTTTAACATGAGGGATCAGTTTATCTGCGAGTTCCCTGTAAGTGAGAAACCTGTTGTTTTCTCCTGCAACTCTCATCCATGAGCCGGGATGCGCTTCATAAATGGAGATGGGAGATTCAAACCAGTTCATGTTTTTTCTCATTTCCATCCATTCCGAATCTTGCCACTCGTATTTGTTTTCAATGTTATATACAATAGCTGCGCTTCTCGGCCTAACTTCAAAGAAAAAGGCAAATGGGTCTGTCTTCTGTTCCTTATAATTCCGGTATTTTGATTTTATTTCAAACTTGTACAATTCGCCTTCATCAAGACCCGGTATAAATATCTCCCATATGCCTGAGTCCCCAAGCAGATGCATCGGATGCCTCCTCGCATCCCAATTGTTAAAATCACCTATAACGCTAATCCTCTTTGCATTTGGCGCCCAGACAGCGAAATGAACGCCCTTTATATAACCCGATTCTGCGGCGATCTCCACAACATGGGCGCCGAGTTTCTCATACTTTTTGTAATGCGTGCCCTCGCCTATCAGGTGAAGGTCAAAATCTGTAAGTATCCGTGTTTTCTTTTTTTGCATTTCCCCTCCCTAATAATTTAGCTATAAAATGTTTTGTCACAAAAATTCAATTTCTGGTAATATTATTGCAATGAATCACAAAATATTCAACATCGGCCTGATACTCTCCATAGAGATGCCAAAAAACAGGAACTATGTCATGACGCCACTGATAGGTCTGGAAAAAGATTTATATTTGATAGTAAAACTCGTATATGTTGACGGAAAGCCTCTTAATATAAAGAACAAAGAGAACTATACGGTCAGGTTTTTTAAAGATGGCTCTGCTTACGGTTTTCGGACAGAGGTCCTTTCCATCCTGTTTTATCCTGCTCCGCTGATTTTCCTTAAATACCCTGAAAAAATTGAGACCCTCAATATCAGGAAGGAAGAAAGATACAAGACAAACATACCTGCAAAGCTGATGGATTCTCAGGAGATTATAAGGGCAGATGCTGCAATCATGGACATAAGCAAAACAGGCTGCCTGCTGAAGGCGCCGATAACAGAAGGGATAGAATTCAATGAGAATAACTTTTATTACCTTGCGTTCAGGGTCATGGATAAAAACTTAGAAGTGGACTGCCTGCTCAGAAATTTGAAAAAGGGGAAATCCAATCAGTTTTTAGGGATGGAGTTCAGCAACCTTTCCATGGATAATAAAGCGGCAATAAACGCATTTGTTGATATACTGAAGGGCTTAATTGTATGATTCCTCAGTATTGATATCAAAACATGTTTGAGGTATTTTAAACCATGATTAATTCACTAATATTCCTTACAGCAGGAGAATCTCACGGAAAAGGCTTGATAGGCATCCTTGAGGGCATTCCATCAGGGCTCTCCTTGTCATTAGAGGATATTGACAAGGAACTTAAACGGAGACAGGCAGGATATGGCCGCGGCGGCAGGATGAAGATAGAAAGCGATCATGCAGAGATAATCTCCGGTGTAAGATGGGGAAAGACCATCGGCTCTCCATTGTCAATCCTTATCGAAAACAAAGACTGGAAGAACTGGCATGAAATAATGAGTCAGGAGTCAAGAGTCATGGGTCAAGAGTCAGAAAGCAAAGACCCAAGATTTTTACCGGTTACCCGTCCTCGCCCAGGCCACGCTGATCTTCCCGGCGCTTTAAAATATGACCATAAAGACATCCGCAATATACTTGAGCGCTCCAGCGCACGGGAGACTGCAATGCGTGTTGCTATCGGCTCAATAGCAAAAAGATTTCTCTCTGAGTTCGGAATAACTATTGGCAGTTATGTCACACAGATAGGAAATGTAAAAAGTCAGAAGTCAGAATCCAGAAGTCAGAATCCAGAATTTATAGAAATTTTTAAAAAAGCCGAAAGTTCCCCTGTGAGATGCCCTGATGACAATGCATCAAAAAAGATGATGGAAATAATAGATGAGGCAGTGCAGAAAGGAGATACTGTTGGGGGAATATTCGAAGTGTTTGCAACAGGTGTTCCTGTTGGCCTCGGCAGTCACATACAATGGGATAAGAGGCTTGATGGTCGTCTTGCACAGGCGCTAATGGGAATACAGGCAATAAAGGGTGTTGAAATTGGAGCAGGCTTTAGGATGGCAGAGAAATTCGGTTCAGAGGTTATGGATGAAATATTTTATCAGAAGACAGAATTTGGATTTTATAGACAAACTAACCATGCCGGAGGGATTGAGGGGGGAATAACCAATGGAATGCCTATTATTATAAGGGCAGCCATGAAGCCCATCCCTACCCTCAGAAAATCACTCCGATCCGTGGACATAATCACAAAAGAACCCTTTGAAGCAGCGTATGAACGCTCTGATACATGCGCAGTTCCTGCAGCCTCTGTTATCGGAGAGGCAATGACAGCGTTAATAGTTGCTGACGCATTCATCGAAAAATTTGGCGGGGACAGCATAGGGGAGACTAAGAGGAATTTTGATTCATACGCTGAATATCTCAAAGAATTCTAAAGACATAGCGAAATGATAGTCGGCATTCCGAAAGAGATAAAAAAACAAGAATACAGGGTCGGTCTAACACCCTTTGGCGTCGAAGAACTTAAGAGGGAAGGACACACCATACTTGTTGAAGCCGGCGCTGGCGAAAAAAGCGGCTTTTCTGACGATGAATACCTTAAAGCAGATGCAGATATAGTAGATAGAGAAACCCTATTTAATAAGGCAGACCTAATCGTTAAAGTCAAAGAGCCTCTCCCTGAAGAATATGTTTTGATCAAGGAACATCAGGCAATATTTACATACCTTCATCTCGCTCCAAACCGGGAACTAACAGAACTGCTCCTCCAGAAAAAGGTGACAGCCCTTGGATATGAAACGCTCCAAAAAGACGGCGCCCTCCCCCTCCTCTCTCCCATGAGTGAAATTGCAGGAAGAATGGCTCCGCTTATGGGCGCATACTACCTTCAGAAAATCCATGGTGGAAGCGGCATTCTACCGACCGGCGCAAGCGGTGTAAATCCTGCAAAGGCTTTAATTTTAGGCGCAGGAACAGTCGGCGCCAATTCTGCCCGCGTCTGCATTGGTCTTGGAATGGATACTATTGTAATGAATCGCGGAACCGAAAGACTGCAGAAAATAGACGAGATGTTTATGGGGAGGGTAAAAACGCTGTCCCTTACAGCGCATTACATAGATAGAGAGATAAAAGACGCAGATATAATAATCGGCGCTGTACTTGTTCCCGGCGGGAGGACACCTATACTTATCACAAAGGATATGCTAAAAACCATGAAAAAAGGCTCTGTGATAATTGATGTTTCTGTAGACCAGGGCGGCTGCGCTGAGACCTCCAAACCCACCACCCATGACAGTCCTGTCTATACAGTTGAAGGCATAATTCATTACACTGTTGCAAATATGCCGGGCGCATATCCAAAAACTTCAACCATCGCACTAACTAATGCAACGCTGCCATACATAAAAATGCTGACAGGCAAAGGCATTAAAAGAGCAATTAAAGAGGAGCCTTCTATAAAAAGCTCCCTTAATACATATGACGGCAAAATTGTCCATAAAGGTCTTGCCGACTCACTTGGGATTGACTATACAAATATAAATGATATAGATGATATGATATAATTTAACTATGAACCTTTCTTTCTTCTTTAGTGTTTTAGCAGTATTTTCCTTGCTTTCTCCTACGGTCACCCTTGCTTCCGAAGACAAACCAGAAACAATTTCAGAAGAATTAATATCATGCCTAATAGCAGGCAAAAAGAACCTTGATAGCGGAAATTACAACCCTGCCATAGAGTCCCTGACAAAGGCATACGAAAAAACATCGATCTTGAGCGATTATATACTCTTCTGGAGGGCGCAGGCTTATGAAAAAGAAGATTATGCAGACAATGCCCTATCCGACCTGATGACCATTAAAGAGAAATATAAAAACTCTCCCTTAATAAAAAATGTCCGGATAAAAGAGATAGAACTACTTGAAAAAAAGAACGAGCCTAATATCATCAAGCTATATGAAGGCTTTGCAAAAGAGTATCCGTCTGAGTATCCCATAAAATATGCCTATGCCATACACCTCAAAAAAAATAAAGAGACAGAACAAGCAAAAAAACTTTTTAAAGAGATCTTTATATCCTCATCCCCGTTATCCAAAAATGCAATGGCTGAACTGTCACCTGGGGACATAACAACCAACGACCTCATTAAGAGAGGGGATACCCTCAATAAGGCATGGCTGTTTGTTGAAGCAGAAAAGGTTTTCAAAGAGGCTTTACAGCAATTGCATAAGTCAGAAATCAAAAATCAAAATTCAAAACTCAAAGCTCAGAACTCTGAACTCAAAACTCAGGCTCTGGAAGGACTTGCATATTCCATGTTCAGGCAGAAACGGTATAAAGAGTCCTCAGAATTATATGCGAAGATATCCAACAGTTACTGGCATGCAAGGGCATTATTAAGGGCGAAAAGCCCCGATCTTATTGAATCTAAATTATCAAGCTTTATGAATGCAAATGATAAGAGAATTGCATCCGTATTAATCGCTTACGGAACAATGAAGAGAAGAGATAACGATATTGACGGGGCATTGAAAATATTCAACGAACTGCTTGTCAAACACCCTTCAGAAAAAGAAAACATATTATGGGCTATGGGCTGGACAAATTATCTGTCACAAGATTATAAGAAGGCATCAGAAATATTTTCAAAACTATATGAAATGAACAATGATTCAAAATATCTTTACTGGAAGAACAAATGCGCAGAGATATTAAATGAAGCAAAATTTACGAGGGCATCCAGCAAAAAACATGTTCCATACCATGATTTTTATGCGTTTTTATCAAGTCTCAAAGAGGAACAAAAACTTCCAGTATTGGAGAAAACAGCGTCTCAACCAGCCTCTCAGGAACTACTTTCCTCCCTCTCTCCTATGCCGGAAAGAATAAATATCCTCACAAGGCTTGGGCTTAAACAGGAAGCTGCACTGGAATTAAAACTTCTTTCAGGCGATAAACTCAATTATGAAAGAATCGCCTTTTTAAGTTCACACCTTAACAGCCTCGGCAGTTACAAAATGTCTATCAGTCTTATCTCAAAAATCCCTTATAATGGGGACTTACATAGCCTCTTTTATCCAATTGCATTCCTTCCCGAGGTAATGGAGGCCTCTGAGAAAAACGAGATGGATCACCTTTTGATACTCTCCGTAATGCGTGAAGAATCGAGATTTGATCCTGAAGCCAAATCTATCGCCGGAGCGATGGGTTTAATGCAATTAATGCCCCATACAGCCCGCAGGTTCGACAGACAGATAGAAATAAGAATAGACAATGATCTTTATGATGCAAGGAAGAATATTCTCATAGGCTCATCCTATTTGAAGCACCTCTTAAAGACCTTCAACTCAATACCTGTCGCTATTGCAGCGTACAATGCAGGTGAAGACGCAGTAAAGGATTGGATCAAAAACGGTAATTACAAAACAGTGGACGAATTTATAGAGGACATACCCTATGACGAAACAAGGAACTATGTCAAAAAGGTATTAACCTCATACTTCGAGTATATAAGGGCAGACCGGGATGCGGATATATCCACACCTCAAAAATATATAGGCAATCTCTGAGATTTGCGATTTATTTTTTTACTGAAAATCGTGTATCATTTTTATCAGCGTTTTATTAATTTTATTAACTAAAGGAGGCTGTCTTGGAAACGCTCAAAATGTTTGATGAGAAAATAGCCTATGCCATAGAAAAAATACGGGTATTGAAAGAAGAAAAAAACAGTCTTGAAAACAAAATTAAAGATCTCGAAAACACCATAAGTTTAAAAAATCAGGAAATCGACAGATTAACGTCAGAGAAAACATCTGTAAAAAACCAGATAGAAGATCTCCTGAAAGAAATTGATTCCATAGAATTAAAATAGGGCGGTCATGGGAAACGCGGAAGTGCATATCCTTGGGCAGAAATACGTAATAAAAGGCGAAGGGAGCGAGGAGCATATCAAACATATAGCAGACTATGTGGATAAAAAATTAAAGGAGGCCTATGCGAGCCATCCTAATGTAACCCCTTTAAAAGCTGCAATTCTCACTGCCTTAAATATCGCTGACGAGCTTGATAGAATCAAAGCAGAATATAATGCCATTTCCTCGAACATAAAAAATATTGAGGACAAGGCTGATGCAATGATAAAGCTTTTTGATTAATATTTTGATTACTATTTGCATGCTATAGGAGGGTATATATATATGAAAGAAGAAGTCAAGAAACTATTGGAATCAATGTATGAGATGGGAATCGAGATTGAGAGCTGCATATCTTTTTTGCAGGCGGCCTTTATATACAATACATCCAAACCTTTAAAAGATTGCTCTTCAAAAATAGAAAACATAAAAAAAATAGAACCGGAACTCACAAAAAAAATAACCGAACAGGGACACAGCAACCCTGATTTGAAACTATATGTCTCTGTGCCAGCGCACCTTCTGAAAATTGCTGAAAGCGTCGGGAAACTTGCGGAACTCATGGATAAAAAGATAAAGGATAGCGTACTTTTCAGCGATAGAGCTGTTACTGAAATAACCTTCCTTTTACAGAGACTCATTGATGTGTTAAAGCCGACTTCTGATATAATCCTTGCGCAAAATACAATCCTGAGAAGATACGTGGAGGAATCGGAGTCCGGCATTGTGAAAAGAGCAACAGAATATGCCACGCTGCACGAGGAAAGATTAATCGAAGGATTATGTCTGCCTGTTGCATCATCAATTTATATAAATATGCTTGATGCAATAAAGAATATTGCATGGCACGCAAAGGAAATAGCTACAACGCTTGTGGAATGGTCGCTCCCCAAGGCACAATAAATAAAAAATCAAAACTCATGGCAGTTAAAACAGCCTATTTAAAGCTTTCCCGTAACAAATTATGGGGAAAGGTAAGGCTTGCTGAAGAAATCTTAAAAGACTGCACACTCTGCCCGCGAAATTGCAAAGTTGACAGAACTGCAGGCAAACAAGGATTCTGCAGGACTGGGGATAAGCCTATTGTTGCAAGCTGGGGACCTCATTTCGGCGAGGAGAGACCACTCGTTGGAACATCCGGTTCCGGAACAATATTTTTCAGCTTCTGCAATCTCGGATGTATATTCTGTCAGAACTGGACCATAAGCCATTTAGGCGAAGGGAATGAAATGTCCGATGCAAAGCTTGCGGATATAATGCTAAAACTTCAGGAAAGTGGCTGCCACAACATAAACCTTGTCACGCCGACACACCAAATGCCTGCTATACTCCGCTCCATTGCAATTGCGTCAGAAAAAGGCTTAAATATCCCTATTGTTTATAACTGCGGAGGTTATGAGTCCCTTGAATCAATTGAAATCCTCGATGGGGTAATCGACATATATATGCCAGATTTAAAATACGCAGATCCTGAGATGGCTCTTAAATACTCAAAGGCAAAAGACTATCCTGAGGCAGCAAAAACTGCCATCAAAGAAATGCACAGGCAGGTGGGAGACCTTGAGATTGATAAGAGGGGAATAGCCATGCGGGGTCTTCTCATAAGACATCTCGTCTTGCCGGAAGGGATTGCAGGCACAAGGGAAGTTGTGCGATTCATCGCAGAGGAGATTTCCCAAAATACCTACATAAACATCATGGACCAGTATTACCCGTGCTATAAGGCATTTGAGCACCCTCCTCTTGACAGAAGAATAACAACAAAAGAATATTCAGAGGCAATAAAAATGGCATTGGACGCAGGTTTAAAAAGAATCGACGGGGTAACGATATGAAGATTAAATTCTTAGGTGGCGTCAGAACAGTCACAGGCACATGCTTTCACATATCCGTAAACGATATGCAGATGCTCGTGGACTGCGGCATGCATCAGGGAGAAGATGCATATGAGATGAACAAGGCACAATTCCAGTTTAATCCCGGTGATATAAACTATCTCTTTCTCACCCATGCTCACATTGACCACTCAGGCCTTATTCCAAGGCTTGTAAGGGAAGGTTTCAGAGGGAGGATAATAACCACTTCTGCCACTGCCGACCTTGCGGAGATAATGCTCTACGATTCTGCACACATACAGGAAAAAGATGCTGAGTGGCTGACTAAAAAAGCCGCGAGGGCTGGAAAGGACATTATTTATGAACCCCTTTATACAGTGGATGATGTAAAGACGATAATTCCATTCTTTGAAAGAAAACCCTATGGGAATATAGAACGCATCGGTAAAGGAATAAAATACAGGTTCATAGACGCAGGACACATTCTCGGGTCAGGCACACTGGAAATATGGTATCAAGACAGTCCGATAGAGAAAAGAATAGTATTTTCAGGAGACATAGGGAAAAAAGGGAACCCGATAATCAAAGACCCTCAGATAGTTGAGACGTCTGATTATGTTGTAATGGAATCTACGTACGGCAACAGGCTCCATAAGAGCATGGAGGAAAGCATTGACGAGCTTGTCGAAGCGATAAAGATTACATTTAAAAGAGGCGGCAATGTCCTGATTCCAGCCTTTGCAGTTGGCAGAACACAGGATATCCTGTATGTGCTTAACAGCCTTGTCAGAGAGGGAAGACTTTACAATCTTAATGTCTACATTGACAGTCCCCTCGCTGAGGAAGCTACAAAGGTATATCTTGCCCATCCTGAATGTTTTGATGAAGAGGCTGTAAAATTGCTTCAGGCCATAAAAGGAGATGCTGTTAAACTTCATTTTACCAAATCCATAGAAGAATCACAGAAGATAAACAAAATAAAGTCCGGAGCTATTATTATCGCCGGAAGCGGCATGTGCGATGGCGGAAGGATAAGGCATCACTTTAAACACAACCTTTGGCGTTCTGAATGCAGCATTATATTTATGGTTTTTCAGGCAAAAGGAACCCTCGGGCGGAAGATTATTAATGGGGCAGAAACAGTTCGTGTCCTTGGAGAAGATATAGCGGTAAAGGCAAAGATATATACTATCGGAGGCTTTTCTGCTCATGCAGACCAAAAAGAGCTTCTCGAATGGCTATCTGCATTTTCCAACAAACCAGAGGTATTCATAGTTCACGGCGAAGAAAATGTCTCTATCGAATTCGAATCAAAAGTAAAAGAGAATTTTGGTTTTATAACCTACGTGCCGCAAAAGGGAGAAGAGTTTGAGATTTAAACATATATTCGACAAACAGTGATGGCACGACTGCCTTTCGCAAAATTAATTAGACGTTTGTCCTTTTTTGAAAACAAAAACAGAATATAGTAGTTTTTCTTATTATCAATGCAGGGGGCAGTCGTTACTTTGCCCCTTAGAGAACCCAGAAATTTTGCATCAAGTCAGCCGCACCATCACTGTTCATGCTATTGGGACTACCTCTGCATCCATTGTCTCAAGATTAATAATCGCCGCTGTCGGCTTCCCATAGAGCCATCCGCAAACCTCGCCCGGATTCACTATAAGGGTATCCCTAACTCTTTTAATCACAGGCTCATGCGTATGCCCAAAAACTATGAGGTCAAAGCACCTGCTCTCCGCAAGCTCATCCGCAACATCAGGCTCATGTATAATCACAATCCCCCTGTTGTGGAGGGTAAATTTATAAGGCTGAGTATATATCCTTTCCTGAAACAGCTTTTTTAGAAGCACCTTCTCTCCGTCATTATTTCCAAAGATTCCAGTGAAACCGCCTTTGAAATGCTTTATAACCCTCCATGTAAAAGGAGAGCAAAAATCTCCAGCGTGTATTATATGCCCGACTTTTTTTTCTTCAAATATTTTCAAAGCCCTTTTTAAATTATCGAGATGGTCATGCGTATCAGAAATAATACCGACGATCATAAAAACCTCCATATGAATTTTTTATTTCCTGAGCCTTACAACCGTAGCGCCCCAGCCTCCACCATCCTCTCCAGCAAGCTTGAAGGATTCGACCTCCGGGATTTTGCGAAGTATAGAATGCACTGTTTCACGCAAGGCGCCTGTGCCCTTGCCGTGAATTATCCGCATATCGAGAATTCCCTTTTCCCTGCATTCGGACAAATAATGCAGAAGCAGCTCCTTTATTTCACGGGGACTAAAAGTATGCAAATCCAATATGCCGTCTATAGGGATCTCGACCGGTCCATGTTCATTATCTTCTTTCATAGCATATCCATGTTCCTACAACGGCAAATACGCCTTAGGATTTAAGTCTATTCCCGCAATGTCTCCTGCTTTGAAATGATGACATCCTGCTGCGGCTATCATTGCTGCGTTGTCTGTACAAAGTGATATTGAAGGCAGGAACAGTTCTATTTCTCTTTCTTTTGCCATCTCCGCAAATCTCTTTCTCAATTCGCTGTTTGCTGAGACGCCGCCTGAAAGGGTCACCCGTCTTATCCCTTTTTTTACTATTGCCCATTCAACTTTTCTCACCAGCACATCTACAACAGCGAGTTGGAAAGAAGCGGCAATGTCTTTAATGAGTTTAGAGTCAAGAGTTTGGAGTTCTGACTTCTGAACTTCCAGTTTCACTGCAGTCTTAAGCCCGCTGAAGCTGAAGTCAAAGGATTCTGGCACATATGCCCTCGGAAACTCGTATGCCTTTGGATTGCCTTCCTGAGCGAGTTCATCTATTATCGGCCCTCCGGGATAACCGAGGCCAAGCAGTTTTGCCACCTTGTCATAAGCCTCTCCTGCTGCGTCGTCCCTTGTCCTGCCGAGTTCTATATATTGACCTAAGCCATTTACGATATAAAGACTCGTATGACCGCCTGATGCTATTAAAGACAGAAATGGGAATTCTATATCCGAATGTTCGAGAAACACGGAGAAGATATGCCCTTCAAGATGATTAACTGCAACGAGCGGTATTTTTTTGGCATATGCGATGGCTTTTGCAAAACCGCATCCTACAAGCAAGGAACCTATCAGCCCCGGGCCGTGACATACAGCAATAGCATCAATATCAGCAAAAGAAACACCTGCCCTGTTTAATGCCTCATCAACAACAGGCCATACCATCTCGATATGCCTTCTGGATGCAAGCTCCGGAACTATGCCGCCATATTTCTTGTGGATGTCAGATTGAGATGAGATTATATTTGAGAGTATTTTATTCCCATCAGCAACCAGAGCGGCAGATGTATCATCACATGAAGTATCGATACCCAGAATCAGTTCCGAATGATGCGTAATGAGTGATGAGTTGCTTTCTTTTATTTCATTACGCATTACGGATAACGTATTACGGTCTTTATACCCCTCCATATGCATGTAAGCCGCTCAGAAGGAGATTAACGCCCAAATATGTGAAGACTGTGGATACAAAGCCAATTGCTGCAACCATGGCTATTCTTTTACCCCTCCAGCCCCTCATAAAGCGGGCATGGAGATAGAATGCATATACAAACCATGTAATCAAAGACCATGTTTCCTTCGGATCCCAGCTCCAGTATTTGCCCCACGCCTGGTCAGCCCATATGGCTCCAAATATAAGTCCGCCGAGGGTAAATATTGGGAAACCGATGGCAATACATTTATAGGTAAGGTCGTCAAGCATTTCACCAGATATGGAAAAGGATCCTATTATTTTTTTGAATACATATCCGTATTTCCACATGATAAACATAAAGCCGAGCGCTGCGAGGTAGCTTAATGCAGCTACACCGCCGGAAGCGTTCTTGAAGGTCGCCCTAAACAGCCCGCTTTTCACCATATGCCCATGTTCGTCAAGATGCTCGCCGGCAACGAAAAAATCAAGTCCCATTGCGATTAATACGACAAGGAATATGCCCAGCGTTGCTGTCCAGAATATATATGCGCCGCTCTTTTTACCTTCGGATGTCACTGCAAGGTACATTATTGCTGTGGCAAAAGATAAGGCAAAGGTCGCATATGCGATAAAGCTCAGGGTAACATGCGCCAGAAGCCAGTTACTCTGCAATGCAGGGATGAGGGGTTGTATCGCCTTTGACATCCCTGTGATATCAATAAACGCCAATGCCATTCCAGCAATGGGTGTGACAAATGCACCGAACGAACGGTTTTTATATTTCCATTCAATTATAAGATAGCCTAATATTAGACACCAGACAAAAAATATGAGCGACTCATACAAATTGGTTAAAGGGATCGCCCTCATTATGCCCATCTGTCCAATATCGTAAAATTCTTTGCCCCTTATAAAGAATGCGATGGTTTGAGAGATAAACCCTGTGGTTGTAATTGTTGTTGCCACAATCCCGACGGTTGAGCTTTTAAAGACAAGATATGCTATATAGGCAACCATTGCAAGGATGTATGCTATGCTCGATATTGCAAAAAATTGAGAACTCTCCATTTTAACCTCCGAATGATTTAATTAATTTATCTATTTTCTGTTCCAGAGATATCTTATTCTTATTTGCCGAAGCAGCAAAATAAACCTTTGTATTGTTCTTGTCACTCACGAGCCTTACCCATATCCGCGAATGGCTCATGAAAAATGCTGCATATAACCCTATTCCCATGATAAGGCAGCCGAGATAAACAATCCAGACGCCCGGGTCTTTCCTTACCTGCAGCCCTGTTGCCTGAACACCCCAAAGGTCCTTAAACACTGCAATGCCATAGGGGGTCTTCCATGTCTCCTGATACCTCTTTAATATCCACTGTTTATGCACAACCTTCCCGCCCTCTGAAAACTCGATAAACACCGCTGGATTATTCATCAGGTTGGCATAGGTAAAAAGCTTTCCAGACTCATCCATTCCCAGCGCCGGACTGAAGTCAGCAACCTTTCCCGTAACATTTGTGCCGGATATTTTAAACGGTTCGTCAAACCCGAACTGAATATCTTCCTGCTTGCCGTTGTTTGGCGTCATAGTGAATAGAAACAACGCATCTTTATTAGAGGAAAAATTATAACTGGACTGATAAAATGTAATGCCTTTATACCTCAAAGGGGTATTTACCTCGATTTCCTTTTTTAATACCTCTTTGCCGTTTTCTATAATTGCAAGCTTACTTCTAAATGCCCTCGGCGTATCGGAATTGTCATAAAATGAAACATCGAAATCATCGCATCTTATTTCAAAACCGAGCGGGATCTCCTTGGCTGTTCCAAAAGAATATGCCACTGCTGATGTAGTGCCTTCAAGAAGATTTAAAGAACCGTTAAACCCAAGAAATATTCCTGCTACAGCTCCTATGAGTATAATGATAATGCTGAAATGAGTCACATATACGCCGAGTCTGCTGTATCTGCCCTTTTCAGCGTAGAACTGCAATTCATTTTCCTCATGTTGGTTTGATGCAAAACCAATCTTCTTCATGCCTGCCTCTACAATATTCTTTGCATTATCAAGCCTCATCTTTAATACAATTTCCCTCTTTATGGGCATAGAATTAAAACGATCCGGCGGAATCGGTTTTATCGGTTCTTTTGCAACCTTCCATATCGCAGGCAGCCTGTCTATAGAGCAGATGATAAGATTGGCAGCGAAAATAAACAAAAGAGTAATAAACCACCATGAGCGAAACATATCAGTGAAACCCAGAGTATCCAGCATCTTATAGACAGTCGGCGCTGAATCTCCGAAGAATTTTGACAGCAGCTTTATATTCCGCTCCGGCTCTGCCTGCTGCTCTATAATTGTGCCTACAATGGATGTTAGAGAGATGGCAGAAAAATTAATAACTGCAAGCGTCACAGAAGAGAAAAGGCTCCATATCCTGTCAATTATGTTTTGATTTTCTTTTTTGTCAACCACTTTATTTTCCTTTCTTCAAAATTAATTGATTAGACCTATTAACAATTGAGTAAAGATTACTCCATTTTTTATGAATTTTTTGTGAATGCACTGCGAAATTCGATAATGATAACAGAATCTCTCACATTTCTTCAATAAAAACCTTAATCCGTAATCATGGATGGCAGGCATACCTCGAAGCCTTTAATAATGCGATGCCGTTTAGAGCAAAAGAGCAGTAGAGCGGAAGATCAGAAATGGCAAATAACCCTGTTTCTTCCTGCCTCTTTCGCAGCATAGAGGGCATTATCAGCCTGTCCAATAATCCTGTCAGCTGAAGGCTCTGAAAAACCGTCGTACATAGCAACTCCACTGCTGATTGTTACAGGCAATCTGATATTATCCTGATTACAGGAAAAAACCCTGTTCTGGACGGAATGTCTTATTTTCTCTGCAACAATCATGGTGCCGTCAATATTAGTGTTCGGCAATAATATGATGAACTCCTCGCCACCATATCTTGCAACTATATCTTCAGTTCTCAGCACCTCCTGTAAAACATTGGCTATTTGCTTCAACACCTCGTCACCACAACTGTGTCCATAGGTATCGTTTATCCTCTTGAAATGGTCTATATCAAGCATGATAATTGAGAGGCTCTCCTTGTATCTTATTGACCATGCTATTTCCTCTGTCAATCTTTCCATGAAAAACTTTCTGTTATAAATGCCGATCAGATAATCCCTGTCAAGCAGCGCCTTAAGCTCGGTTATCTTTTCCACCGCATGTGAAATATTCCTGATCCTTGCCATTATCTCTTCTTTAAAAAGCGGGGTGCAAATATAATCAAATGCGCCAAGTTCATAGCCTCTTGAAAGAACCCCGTGCGCCCTCTTTGACGAGCATGTCCCTTTGAGTTGTTGAAGTAGGAAGCGGCCCCCGATTAGAATTGA
>JASEGS010000027.1 GCA_030017995.1 Thermodesulfovibrionales bacterium | reverse complement strand
AGGTTATATTGTAACCTAACCTTTCGGTGTGTCCGTTATACCGGGGGAAGTTCAGTCCAAATCAAATTGTTCTTTATTCAAATATCCTAACTCAATATAATTCAATAGCTTTATCGAAAATTCGAGTTGCAGGAATGCTTGCTCTATTCTTTCGATCGGATCCATTGTCTTCTCATTTTGTAGGCACAACGCCTGAGTTAAGCGATGGCTATCAGCCATCCGCACGAGTGATTTGTTAACCTGTTACTTTTTCCCTCCATACATTGTAAATATGCCATATTTATAGAAGCAATCAACATCCTTAAATCCAAGAGTCTGCAAAGCTTTGAGTTGTGCAGCTAAAATATCAGGCTTGTTGTCTGTGTTGTCTTTATATCTTCTAATAATGTCGTCATAATGACTGCCCTCAATCCCCCAAAATGATTTTCTTTCATCAATCCATTGCTTCCAAAGCAAAAGATACCTGACCCCTGCCGTCAATTGGTGTCCACTATTGACGGCAGGGGTCAATTGCTAACATACTTGAAAATTGAAAGATTAATTTTTTATTGATTATTATGTGGCATGCTATATAATAATACAATTAATTATGTTAGATTTGTTTAAGCAGTTTTTGAGCATAAAAGAGAGGCTTTCAGAGAAGAATCTCCACTATTATATAGAATGGCTATGACATAAGGACTATTCAGGAATTGCTCGGCCATAGGAATCTTCAGACAACAATGATCTATACCCATGTGGCAACAAAAAACATATTAGGAGTTCGGAGTCCTCTGGATAAGTAATCGTAAAGCTATGACAAAAAAACTTTTTATAATTGTCTTCACAGTATTTGCTCTGATCATTGCCTATTACCTTATCTTTCCAAATGTATCAAAACTCAAAAGAGAAAATCCAAAAAAGACATCATTCATGGAATATCGTGAAAGGGAGTGGAAGAAAACAGGCAAAAAAATAAAAATCAGGCAGGCTTGGGTTCAACTTTCACAAATATCTCCTTATCTTATAAAAGCTGTGCTGATAGCAGAAGATGACAAATTCTATAAACATGAGGGTTTTGATTTTGAGGCAATACAAGAGGCTATTGATAAAGATATCAAAGAGAAGAAATTCAAGTTTGGCGGAAGCACCATAAGCCAGCAGCTTGCAAAGAACCTCTATCTGACGCCTTCAAAAAATCCTGCAAGAAAAATCAGAGAGGCGATTCTCACATGGAGAATAGAAAAGAACCTCTCAAAAAAGAGAATACTCGAACTGTATCTCAATGTGGCAGAATGGGGAGAAGGCATATTCGGCATTGAAGCAGCTTCTCTCCACTATTACGCTAAATCTGCATCGGACATCACTCCTGAAGAGTCTGCGAGGCTTGCATCGGTGCTTCCTAATCCCATTAAATACACTCCTGTAGGGGACTCAACGTATGTGGAAAACCGCTCAAGAATAATCTATGACATTATGGTGAGAAGAGGGATAGTGGTGATGCCTGAATATGACGATTCGTATCAATTACAAGAGAGTCCTGCACAATAAGCCTCATTTTTCAATTGAAAATCAAGAACAAAAAAAAGGTAATTCCTGCGCCCAAAACTGCACCAACCACCACTTCTAAAGGGGCATGCGCCTTTGCCGTCACTCTGCTTCTTGCAATAAGAACGGCCAATGTAATGGAGAGCAAAGAGACCACAAAACTTTCAGTTATGTATGTGACCGCAATCCATACAGAAAATGCTATAGCCGTGTGACCGCTGGGCATACCGCCTCTGAGGGGATGCCCTTTCCCAAAATACGATTTAAGAACAACAACAAGGATCAAAATAATTACGGTAGCGATTAATGCAATTTCTTCCTTTTCATGCTTTGCTATATAAATGCCCTTCTGGAATGCTGCACTGAAATACGGAGAAAGGACGATGTAGCCAAGAACAGCAGCGCCAAAGGCGGTTATCAAGACTGCACCTGCTGCCACATCCTTTGCAATCCTTGCTTTTTCAGTCTGGCCAGGCGAAAGAATATCTACAACATACTCGACTGCTGTATTGAACATCTCAGCAAGCAATACGAGGATAACGGCAATTGAGATAATCAAAAAGTCCGTTTTCTCAACACCGAGCACATAGCTTAAAATCAGAATTACCGCTGCAGCATAAAGATGGCATCTGAGGTGCCTCTGGGTCTTTGCCGCATGGAGAATCCCTTCTATGGCATTATTTGCACTGTCTATCCATTTTCTTAACGGCATATTTTTACAGTTTAGTATGACATTGAGGGGTTATATTATTTTATTAAGCAATTCCCTTTCCATTTTCCTCATTTTCCTTGCCTGATATTTGCTCTTCTCATGATCATAGCCAAGCAAATGCAAAAGTCCGTGGATTAAAAGCCATGAAATCTCGCCATAAAAAAACAAGCCGTGCTCCTCTGCCTGTCTTTTTGCCTGCGGCAGGCTTATGACGATATCGCCCAAGTGAGTTATAGAGTTCAGGAGTTGGGGAGTTGCTATACAACGCCTAAACTCATGTTGGGGAAATGAGAGGACATCCGTTGTTCTATCAATGCCGCGATACTGCCGATTAAGCTCCCTCATCTTCTTATCGTTTACCAGAAGGACGCTAACTTCTACAGATGACGGCTTTAAACGCTCCTGTTTATTACCTGTCAGAGCTATATGCTTGATGGCCGCCGTGAGAGCCCGCTCTATCTTCTGACGGTTTATTCTTATCAGTCTCTGGTTGTTCCTTATTACTATCTCCATTGTCATATACCTGCTGATACCTTTTCTGTTCTGAAGTTTCTTCGGTTTTTTCAGGCTTTTGAGCGCCCTTCAGCCCTATCTCAGGATACTCTATCCTTCTGTGGAATATACTGGTCAGTATGTATGTAAACCTCTTTTTTATTTCTGATATATCCTTTAATGTAAGCTCACACTCATCAATCTGCCCGTCAAGGAATATGTTGTTTATTATTCTGTCCACAAGAGCAGAAACACGGGCAGGTGTGGGGTCAGAAAGAGTACGGGAAGCTGCCTCAACAGCATCAGCCATCATGACAATGGCCGCTACCCTGGTTTGTGGTTTCGGGCCTGGATAACGATAGTTATCCTGTAAGGGAATCTCACCGGGTGATTGCTCAACTGCCCTTTGATAAAAATATGTTATCAGGCCAGTGCCGTGATGTTGCTGCATTACATCTACAACAAGATGGGGCAATTTATACTGTTTTACCAGTTCAACCCCTTCCTTAACATGGGAAATCAGTATCATGCTGCTCATGTGCGGAGTTAACTTGTCGTGTTTGCTGACAGAAGTCTTTTGGTTTTCCACAAAATATTCCGGCATTTTTATCTTGCCAATATCGTGATAATATGCCGCTACCATCGCAAGCAGCGGGTTAGCGCCCACAGCCTCTGCTGCAGCCTCTGCAAGGTTGCCAACTATCACGCTATGATGATATGTTCCAGGAGCGGTTATCATCAGATTGCGCATCAAAGGCTGATCGAGATCCAGCAGTTCCACAAGACTTATATCTGTTATTACGCCAAAGGAATACTCAATAACAGGCAGGGCAATGGAGACTATTGCAGTGACCATGATACCCGATAGCGCCGCAAATAAAAAAGTTGATGGGGCGACAGAAGAAAAAAGGCTCCCGCTGAGAAGAAGAATTATGCCGGCAGTGATTATGTTAACCCCGCTTATATACGCTCCACCCTTTATAAGAGCCGAACGTTTCTTGCATCTTATAACGCTGAAGGCGGCTGTAAGGCTGCCGATGAATGAATATACAGTGAAAAGCGGATTATCAAGCCATATGCCTGTCAGAAGACTAATGGCAAAAGAGAAGATTATGGCTGTGTGGAAATCAAATATAAGGGTAATGAGCATGGCTCCAAGGGGTATAGGGATGCCAAAGATATAAGAGTTCCCTGCCGGAAAGTTCAGGCCCTTCTGCAGACCGAATTCTAAATACCCAAACACCCTTCCAAGCAAGAGCGTGCCTGTCAAAAGCAAACCCAGAAGGAGAAGCATTTTATAGTCTTTAAGATAAGCGGGCTTGTATCTTTTAATATCCCTGTAAAAAATGAACAGAATAACAGCGGCTATAAGGAAGCTGCCTATCAGATAGTCAATCTCTATCTTTTCCTGAATTATCAAGGCAGAAATGAGACTAAAACCGATTAACGCTGCTGTTTTGGAGACACCACTTTTATGTTTCTCCCTGTATTCCACAAGGCGTTTCCACAAATTCAACCAGTGAAAAACCTTCTGGAAACCTTTATTGCTCTTCTGTATCCCGTTTTTCATATCTTTCATAAGCCTTAACTATTTCCTGAACGAGCTTATGCCTCACAACGTCTTTTTCAGAGAAGGCTATTATCTTTATATCCTCAACACCCCTGAGTATCTTAATTGCCTCCACAAGTCCTGATGTCCTCCCTGCCGGCAGGTCTATCTGGGTGATATCGCCTGTAATCACGGTCTTTGAGCCAAAACCAAGCCTTGTAAGGTACATCTTCATCTGTTCAGAGGTCGTATTCTGCGCCTCATCAAGTACTATAAATGAATCATTCAAGGTCCTGCCCCTCATAAACGCAAGCGGCGCTATCTCTATTACACCCTTTTCGATCAACTTTGTCGCCTTGTCTATCTCCATCATATCAAAAAGTGCGTCATACAATGGCCTCAGATACGGGCTGATCTTTTCCGCTATATCCCCGGGTAGAAAGCCCAGTTTTTCCCCTGCTTCAACAGCAGGTCTGGCAAGCACGATCCTTGATACCTCTTTTGCTAAAAATGCGCTTATAGCCATTGCCATTGCCAGATATGTTTTTCCTGTGCCGGCAGGGCCGATACCAAAAACTATATCGTATTGATTTATAGCGTCTATATATTGACCCTGGGTTTCTGTCTTTGGGATTATAAATCTCTTTTTTGAAGAGACCGGAATGCTACCCTTGAACAAGTCTTTTAGTGAGATGTCTTTCCCTTCTGAAATAGATTTAACAGCGTAGCCAATGTCTTCTGGCTTTAATATGTATCCGTTTCTGTTAACCTCTCTTATCTCTTCGATCAACCTCTCTGCTTTCTCAGCAACTCCATTTTCTCCCTGTATTAAAAGCTTATTACCCCTGATGCTGATAGCAACACCAAGGAAATTTTCTATACTCTTCAATGTTTTGTCTGCGCCACCGTGAAGAAATGGATATTCCTTTAATTCATCAAGCTCAAGCTCTATGGTTCTCGTAAATGCCTCCTTATAAAATGAGCATAGCATCACCATAGGAAAAAAATCTATAACCCATGGCAATGGCCTCTTCATAAGCGTTTAATATATTTTCAAGGCCGCAAAATGCAGATGCGAGCATCAAGGGAGTGGAACGCGGGAGATGAAAATTGGTTAGAAGACCGTCTAAAACTTTAAACTTATACTCAGGATAGATGAAGACGTCAGTATATCCGCATATAGAGCCATTATTATTGACTACTGAACAATGACCGCTCAGATACCCTTCCACAGCCCTTGTAGCTGTTGTGCCCACTGTTATAACTCTGTTCCCGGCTTCTTTTACCTGCCTCATCTCATCGATCAAAGAAGATTTGATCTCAAAGTATTCTGTATCCATCAAATGTGTCTTCAAATACTCTGTTTTTACAGGCTTGAATGTGCCTGTTCCCACATGCAGTGTTAATGTCTTTACAAGTACGCCTTTGTCTTTTATTTTCATAAGAAGCTCTTCTGTAAAATGCAGACCTGCTGTTGGCGCAGCTATTGAACCCTCATTCCTAGCATAGACAGTCTGGTACCTCTGCTTGTCTTCGTTATCAGGCTTGCGTCTTATATAAGGCGGCAAAGGCATATGGCCGAGGCGCCAGAGTATGTCCTTTATTTCTGAATACTCAATATTACGGAATCTCAGAAATTTTTTAACTTCTGACTTCTTTTTTTCCTCTGCCCATATCTCGGCCCTGATACTATCTCCGATAGTTATCATGCCTGTATAGTTTCCCCTGCACATTATCTCCCATGCTTCGTTCTCAATCTCTCTGACCAGTAAGATATCTATCTTGCCTCCACTGGGTTTCGTGCCGATAAGCCTGGCAGGAAATACCTTTGTCTCATTAAGCAAAAGCATGTCGCCGCTGTTAAGATAGTCCACAATATCATGGAATCTTTTATGTTCCATAGAACCATTTCTGCTGAGCATGAGAAGTCTCGAATGGTCTCTCTTTTCAGCAGGCCTTGAGGCTACCATATTTTCAGGCAGAAAAAAATCAAAATCAGCAGTTTTAAGATCCAAGATTGTCCTCATTTCCCATATATCTCAATGACAGTTCCCGGATAGAATTTAGACAGTATCTCCCTGTAACTCTTCCCTGACCTCGCCATGCCCAAAGCGCTCCACTGGCACATCCCAACGCCATGTCCATATCCCCTGCCCTCAAATATATATGCATCTTTATCTCTTATAATCTTTGTTATCATGGTGCTCGGAAGCTTATCCCATCCTAAATTCTTCCTGAGGTCTTTTGCAACAACACTATGCACACCTGCGCCTGAGATGATCTTTAACATCCTTACACGCTTGGAAACAGTATGTGAATCTATGACTATATCCTTTATCCCTGCCACATTAGTTGCCTTTTCAATATCTGACAAAGGTATGCTCCTCTCCCAGATATAATATGGCGACAAGTCGCACATGGTCTCTACAGGTTTCAAATAGGGGTAGCTTTTCCCAAAAACCTCTGAAGGGTCCTCTGTCATTCCCCCGCTTGTGGAATGATAATAAGCCACTATAGGCTGCCCTTTATAAGTCAATATCTCTCCCTTTGTTTCTTTCACCGCTCTTGCTATGTTATCAGGGACATCTCCCCCTTTATAAACCTGATGCAATACAGACGATGTAATATGAAACGGCATTTTACCAAACCCGCTGTTTAGTTTTTGGTATAACGCATATGTCCTTGCCACAACTGCCTGAGCTTTAAGGGCTTCTATATCCCAGCTCTTGCTAACCTCGCCTGCAACCACACCCTTTATATACTCCTCAAGCGGGATCTCATTCACAATATATAGACCTTTTTCGCCCTTCCAGACTTCAATTGTACCTGAATACTTAATTCCGCCTACGAGCATCTCTCCTTTTTTATCGCCAAGCCTTTCGAGTTTCTCATCTTTAGCAGGAATCCTTGCGTCCTTGCTCTCCAGAAGCAGCACCTTTATGGTTGTCTCGGCAAAGGCGGGGGGACAGAGAACAAAAAACAGAAGACAGAAGACAGAGAACAGAGAACAAAAAACAGACTTCTGACTTCTAACTTCTGTGTTCTGTGTTCTGTTCATCATCTTCTGCCTATTATCCAGAAAATAAAAGTTAATAAAAGACTGATAATAATGCTTGTTGCAAGAGGAATATAAATAGTAAAGTTCTTTTTCTGTATTATTATATCCCCCGGCAATTTACCAAAATATTGGCCTATCCATTGAAACTTTCCTGAAAACATCAGCAACCCCCCAATGACGATAATAACCGCTCCGATAATGATTAAAGACCTGCCTATTTGCTCAATTCCTCCCATATCTCTCCATCTCAGAGTATATGCACCCGCAATATTTCTGTCGGTAAAGTTCCATTTCTCTTGACATTTTTCTGCCTTCGCTGAAGCCCTTGCGGAAGTCCTCCATAAAAAATTCCACCGAATATTTTTGTTCCAGCATCTTTCCTATATCTACAATCATATCAAATTTCTGATATGGACTCACAAGCAGAGAAGTAGTAAATGCGTCTGCATTCGTATCTTTTGCCTTTTTGGCCGTCTCTTCGAGCCGTACCGTATAACAGTATTCGCAGCGGTTGTTTTCTCTTCCGACAATATTCCTCAAAAACTCCTTCAATCCGTATTCATCGATATGCTCCATGTTAAGATCCCACATAGATTCAAGTTTTTTTACAGAATCAAAACGGTTTTTATATTCGGTGAACGGATGTATGTTCGGATTGAACCAGAGACCGCTTACATCAATGCCCCTCTCTTTTACAACTGTAAGTGGATATAAAGAGCACGGAGCGCAACATATATGCATCAGGAGTTTCATTTATTATCTCAAAACAGACAGGACATAGTATTCGAGCGGTTTCTTTCGGTGATAAGCTCTGACAGGATGTCAGAGCAAGCGAAAGCCTCGGAGGAAGGCTTGGATGCCTTCCGAGAATGAGCGAAAATACTGTGTCCTGTCTGTTTCAACATTTCATCAAAACAATCCAGTCGGAAGGCTTTTACCCAGATGCTCGTATGCGAGCCTCGTTGCAAGCCTTCCCCTCGAAGTCCTTTCGAGAAGTCCTTCCTGCAATAAATACGGCTCATACACATCCTCTATCGTCTCTTTATCCTCTCTCATTGCCGCTGCAATAGCGTCAACGCCGGCAGGGCCGCCGCTAAACTTCTCTATTATGGTCAGCAGTAATTTTCTGTCTATATCGTCGAGCCCGAGCCTGTCCACATCGAGGGCATCAAGGGCGTCTTTTGTGATATTCATATCAATGATTCCGTCTCCCTTAACCTGAGCGAAATCACGAATCCTTTTTAAAATCCTGTTTGCAATCCTCGGCGTGCCACGAGCCCTCTTTGCTATCTCCATTGCAGCGTCGTCCTTAATCTCTATTTCAAGCAGATGGGCCGAGCGGTTCACTATCTTTTTCAATTCATCGGGATTATAAAACTCAAGCCTGCATATAACGCCGAACCTGTCCCTCATTGGAGAGGTGAGAAGTCCTGTCCTTGTTGTAGCTCCTACAAGCGTAAATCTTGGCAGATTCAATTTCAATGTCCTTGCATTCGGCCCCTGCCCTATAATTATATCGAGTTTGTAATCCTCCATAGCTGGATACAGCACTTCCTCGACAACCCTCGGCATCCTGTGGATTTCGTCAATGAAGAGTATATCCCTGTCGGAAAGATTCGTGAGTATCGCTGCAAGGTCTCCTGATTTTTCGAGCACAGGGCCGGATGTGGTCTTTATGTTCACGCCGAGCTCATTTGCAATGATAGTTGCGAGAGTGGTCTTGCCGAGACCCGGAGGACCAAAGAAAAGCGCGTGATCGAGAGGCTCCTGTCTCATCTTTGCGGCAGCAATAAAGACCTTGAGATTGTCCTTTATCCTCTCCTGACCCACGAATTCGTCGAGATAGCGCGGCCTGAGATTTATCTCATACGATAGCTCTTCCTGATCAGGCTCAGGGGAAAGGGGATGTATGTCTCTGTCTTCTATACGCATAGGTTTATTTAAACTACATCCGTTCGGCTTAATTGCCGGGCAATATATCTTTCTCTCTCTTCGCATAGTACCATTTGTTCAACTTTCGGTTCAATTCCGTGGTTATGCTTCCGTATATATGCCGGAAAGTTGAAAACCAACGCCTCGACAATTGCTCGTCTATTCTCAATCCTTCCTCCTGAATGATATAAATGATCGCGCGTAACAATATTGAAGCGGTGCCAATATTTTTCTATCATTTCGTTCTTCCTGTAATCATTATGATGCCATGTCGAGAGAATAAATTTTGCTTTAGTGCTAGAAAGAAGCTCGAACAGACGACATTCATCTTCTTCTGTCCAACCGCTGTAATAATCCACATAACGGCCCATATAGGGCGGATCGCAATAAATAATGTCCCTCTCAGTTGCAAAAGGAATTATTTCTTCAAAAGACTTATTTAAAAACTGCCATTCTGGCTGAATAATACATGCCGCATCATGAACTTGATTTACAATTTTAGTAATATAGGCTTTGCTGAAGCGCTCCGGCTTTTGACAAAAAGGGATATTCCATTCTCCTTTCTTATTAAAACGAATCATGCCATTAAAGCCGGCTCTTGAAAGAAATAGGAAATCAAGAGGATCATGCTTTTGGTTAAAGCGATCTTTTATGATGTTGAAGTGATCGTATCCTTTATTGCCTGCCCTGCGCAGGAGTTCACCCTCTCTTTCGAGGTATGCACGAACAATTGAAGGTGTAATTTCCCTGTCCTGAATAGCCTGATAAAATCGGATTATATGGGGATTTGTATCGGAAAGTATCGCTCTTTTGAAGCCGGAATTAATTGCTACAACGCCAGTTCCAAAGAATGGTTCAATCCAGCGCCCTGATATATCAGGGACAAGAGCTTGAATCCATGGAACAAGTTTTGTTTTAATACCCTGACTTTTTATAGGTGGAATAATTATCCTCATCATCCTTTCTTTTTCGTGATCATAGGAATGATTAAATCTTTTAACTTCTGACTGCCTTTGAAATCCAAAAAGTCTTCAAGGCGGTTAATGGTGATGGTCTTGCCCTTTCTCTTCATTGTGGTCAGTCCATAGTTCATCCAGTATTCATCAAAGCAGTCTTCGCCTAATTTTGCAAAAACGCCATTCCCTTTAAGAATATCTTCGATATAGGTTATTGAGCCAATGTTGGCAGTATTATGAGACCCTTGCCTATCGCTTGCCAGTTGCCATTTTTCACACACGAAGAATTGGAAATCCTTAATTACAGAGGCGATAGAACGAAGGTTTTCTACCTTAGTTATCTTTCTCTGCCCAATTCTTTGCGGCATGTCGGTTTTATCATCAAGTTCCCTGACTGTTATGATTTCGGTCTCATCAAGGTCTTTGCCGTCAGAGCGGGTATATATTATTCCAAGGCAAAAATGTCCTGCATACTCCCCATACGGGAACTGTATATTTTTTGTAGATGTGCGATCCTTAAAGTAAGTGCCATGACTTCCCAGCGTGAATCCGTTACCATGTCCTGAGAAATCAGGATCCCGATATATAGTTTTGATGTCTACAGCAAATTTAATTGCAGAATTTTCTTTGCTTACAAAGCTCAAGTCCGGATACCAGTTCTGGCTTTCTGCAAGGACAATAGAAAAATTGTTTTCCTCGGCGAATTGCAAAATCTGAGGGAAGAGGTGAATTTCCAATATCTTGGAAACGATTTTAGTGTCTGAACTGATAGTATAGATATTTTTATAAATGTCTATAAAACCTTTGACTGTCCATCCGCCGTCTTCAGCGCTGACATGTTCTGTCAAGCTGTTTACAAAAGTATGCAAGGCGGCAGAAAATGATCGCTTTACTTCTTCACGCTTGAGCTTATTTAATTTTGTCATCTTTCACTATATCACTTGCATAG
Organism: Thermodesulfovibrionales bacterium; assembly: GCA_030017995.1. Taxonomy (GTDB): domain Bacteria; phylum Nitrospirota; class Thermodesulfovibrionia; order Thermodesulfovibrionales; family Dissulfurispiraceae; genus JASEGS01. The sequence goes on along the minus strand of JASEGS010000027.1, from coordinate 13,752 downwards.
TATTCCAGCCTGAATATTAGATTGCCCCTGAGTTACTCTTTCGTCAGATATTTTAACGCCTCTTTTAAGAGACTTTCAATCTCTCTGTGCCCTTTGTCATACGCCTTCTGGAGCGCATCCTGCGCGATGTTCTTCTTATATCCCAAATTGATAAGTGCGGACAACGTGTCATCATAGAGTGCATCAGGCTTTTCTTTAATTAGCGAAGGAAGCTTTTCCCTGAGCTCGAGGATTATCCTGTGCGCTGTCTTTTTACCAAGCCCCGGCACTCTGCACAAAACATCCACATCCTCGGAATTTACCGCATGATGAAATTTATCAGGCGGGATTGTAGAAAGCACATTCAGCGCAATCTTAGGCCCTATGCCCGATATGCCTATCAGAGTTGTAAATATCCTCTTTTCATCGTTATTCTGAAAACCGTAAAGCTGAAGTGCATCCTCTCTGACATGTGTGTAAACATGCAGAAAGACCTGTTCATTTTCTTCAGGAAGCGATGAAAGCATAGTTAACGGGACATGAACGCTGTAACCCACGCCGCCCACCTCGACTATAAGGCTGTCTGGCTTCTTTGATATGAGCTTTCCCTTTAATGACGCGATCATAAAACCCTGCTGTTTGCATGACAGAGCGCCAGTGCAAGAGCGTCAGCGCTGTCAGGAGATAGTGAGCGCTTGATATTTAATATCCGCTGAACCATCTGTTGAACCTGATTTTTATCTGCCCTGCCATAGCCGACAACCGCCTTTTTAACCTCAAGCGCACTGTATTCGTAGATCGGGATTTCGGTCAATGCAGCCGTGAGGAGAACAACTCCCCTCGTATGTCCGAGGCTCAGGGCTGCCTTTACGCCTTTTGCAAAAAACATCTTTTCTATCACTATCTCATCAGGCCTGCATTCTGTAATTACCTCTGCAAGATTAATATAAAGCTCCTTAAGCCTAATATGAAGAGATTTTTTAGCTGACAACGCTATCCTTCCGGATGAGAGATATTTATGATTTATGATTTCAGGTTTCAGATTTAATTTTTTATAAATTGCAATCTGAAATCTGCGATCTGCAATTTCTATGAGTCCATATCCGCAATATATGCTGCCCGGGTCTATACCGAGAATATTCATCCCTTTGTTTTTTCCCTCGGCGCTTCAAATAGTAATTCTTCTACCATCTGACACAGGACATGGCCAAGGGTTATATGCGTTTCCTGAATCCTCGGGGTATCATCAGATGGGACAACAAAGGCATAATCGCTCTTTGCAGCAAATTTGTCGCCCTTGAGCCCTGTAAAGGCAATCGTCTTTAATTCCTTTTTTCTCGCCGCATCCACTGCCTTTAAAATATTTTTGGAGTTTCCACTCGTGCTTATAGCAATTACTACATCCCCGCTCTCTGATAATGTCTTAATCTGCCTTGCAAATATCTCAGAGTAATCATAATCATTGGCTATTGATGTCAATACTGCCATATCAGTATTAAGGGCAATTGCAGGCAGCCCGGGTCTGTCTTTTTTAAACCTGTTGACAAATTCAGCAGCTATATGGGATGCGTCACATGCGCTGCCGCCGTTGCCGAATATGATCAATTTCTTGCCTTCATTAAAGGCATCGGCTATCAATCTGGAAACATCAGCAATGAGACCGGCATTCCCTTTGATGAATTTTTCTTTTACCTTTATGCTGTCCTCAAATGCCTTTAATATCTTCTTTTCCATGCGATTAGTCTAATAAAGATCTTTTATTATGGTCAATAATTAAAAACAGGATAAAGCTTGTCATAGGTTTCAAGTATATGCTCTGGAATGACGCGCACCTCTCCGAGCACTGTCATAAAGCTCGCATCACCCGCCCATCTCGGCACTATATGAATGTGTATATGCTCTTCTATGCCTGCGCCGGCAACCTCTCCTAAATTTATGCCTATATTGAAACCTTCGGGACTAAATGCACTTTTCAAGCAGTCCACAGAATATTTTGTGATCTTCATAAGTTCCTGCATTACAACATCAGAAAGACCTTCAAAATTTGATGTGTGAAGATACGGCACCACCATGATATGACCATTATTATAGGGATACTTGTTCATAATCACATAAGTATTAGCTGCGCGATAAAGAATCAGGTTATTCCTGTCATCTGTCTCTTTTGGCTTCACGCAAAAAAGACACTCTTTTTCTTTTTCAGAAAGTATGTATTCCATTCTCCATGGCGCCCAGATGACTTTCATATCTTATCTCAGCCCCTACCCCTTAAGTCCTATCTTTTTCAGCACTGCTTGCGCATCTGCCCATGTCAAAGACTTATCCTTTGGATTCCTCAAAAAGTAAGCTGGATGAAATGTAGGCATTACAGGAATCCCCTTATACTCATAAAACCTCCCCCTTGCCTTTGTTATGGAGAATTTACTTATAGGTCCCTGCACATCCAACAGGGTGTATGCTGATATTCTGCCCAAAGCCATTATCACCTCTGGAGAGATTATCTCAACCTGTCTTTCGAGGAACGGAGAACAAACAGACATTTCGTCCTCTTGCGGATCGCGGTTGCCGGGCGGCCGGCATTTCACAATATTCGCTATGTAAACATCCTTCCTTGTGAAATTCAGTCCGGACGCCTCACCCATCTTGTTAATAAGACTTGTTAATATCTGACCAGCTTCTCCAACAAACGGCCTTCCCTGTATGTCTTCATCCCTGCCTGGAGCTTCACCGATAAACATAATCTTCGAATTGACATTGCCTTCGCCGAATACAATATGAGTCCTCTCCTTTGAGAGCCTGCATCTCTGGCAATCTCCGATTTCCTCTCTGAGGGCATTAAGGGCTTCTTCCTTGAACCCTTGAATCTCTGAATCTCTATCTTCTGTTTTCTGTTTTCTGTTTTCTGTTTTCTGACTTAAATTAAGCGGCAGTCTGTCAAACCCAAACTCCTTGTAAAACTCAAGCAAAGTTGTTATGCTTTCTTTTAACTCTTGCCCCATGACTCTTAACTATCTCTCACCCCATTTGAGTTTTGTTCTCAAAATCTGGAAATAATCTCGTTCACATGGCATAAGGAGCTTTGTTGTAAATCCAGCCTTTTTTACTTCTACTGTATCATTCTTCCTTAATGAAAATCCCGCCTGCCCGTCGAGCGTAAGAAAGACATCCTCGCTTTCCGACCTCAGGATAATCTCTGCTGTAAAGTCGTCAGGCAAAACTATTGGCCTGTTCGTAAGTGTGTGGGGGCAGATCGGCGTCAGCACAATACTGTTCAGCGTAGGATACAGAATAGGGCCGCCGGCAGACAGAGAATAGGCAGTGGAGCCGGTAGGTGTGGAGATAATAAGTCCGTCCGCCTTAAAAGTTGTTACATAAGAGTTGTTGATATATGTTTCAAGGTCAATAATCCGTGCCAGCGCCCCTTTGTTTATAACAACATCATTCAAAACTACAAAATTAGCGATCTTTTCTCCGTGACGATAAATAAAGGCACTCAGCATGATCCTCTCTTCTATGGAACAACTCCCTGAAAGGACTTTTTCAACAGCCCCGATTATTTCATCCTTGTTAACCTCTGTTATAAATCCAAGCCCCCCCAGATTAACGCCTAAGATCGGAATGCCTTTGTCACCTACAAGACGCGCAACGCTTAACATAGTGCCGTCCCCGCCAAGGACTATGATCAAATCAACCAATGATGGTATCTGTGACCTTGAGTAGCCCTCCATGTTGAGGATTTCAGCAGTTTCCGCATCTAAAAACACCTCGTAATTACTGCTCCTAAGCCACGGAAGGAACTCCTTCAGGATATTAACAGGTTCCGACCTTCCTGCCTTGCATATAATGCCTATCCTCTTCATCTACCCCCTCTGTAATTATCTCCCTCGAATTTTCATCTATATAATTAATTCTTACCTTAATTGCATTTTCCGGGATTTCTGAAAGTCTTTCAGCCCATTCAATAACAGCGATTCCGTCAGAGTCTATGTAATCCCAAATTCCCAGCGCATCAACATCCTCTGCCTTGTTAATCCTGTAAAGGTCTATATGATAGAACGGCGGCGATGTTTCATATTCTGCTACTATTACAAAGCTTGCGCTTCCTATATCCTTTTCCAAAATGCCAAATGCAGAAGCAAACCCTTTTATGAATGTGGTCTTGCCCGCCCCCATCTCACCATAAAGAAAAACCGTGCAGCCCCTGCTTAGTCTTTTTAGAACAGTCCCCAGCCTAAAACCCGCTTTTTTCGTCTCTTCTTCAGAACCAGTGACTATCCTCACTATCTCACTATCTCGCTATTCCCCTTATCATATCTTCCTTGCCAATTATGCCTTTGACCTTTCTGCCGTCAACAACAGGGATCAGGTGAATCTTTTTTTCAGACATGACTGTTGCGATATCTTCCAGAAGCGCATCTTCTGTAACAGACACTACATCTCTTGTGCATATGTCATTAACAGTAGTCCCTGCCATCTTTTTTATTTCTTTTTCTATCCTGCCGGGGCTTTCAAGCATGATAAAGGCATCGAAAAGCCTGATCACAGTTGGTATGTGGAGTCTCTTGTTCTGGCTGATGAGATCGTTTTCAGTGACAATGCCGACCAAATCGCCGTTGTCATCAACCACAGGCGCGCCGCTTATTTTATGCTCTATAAATATCCGCGCCAATCCTTCTATTGTGGTAGCCGCTCTAACTGTTACCACATTCTTTGTCATTATGTCTCTGGCCCTTACCATAGTCTCTCCTTAACAAGTAATTAGAAATCAACTCAATAATATTATACATTAATCAAATGGAGTTAAATAATCCCTATAAATCCGCCCTGCCTGCCTGTTGTCCCCTTTGCATACCTGTATGAATAGTATTTTTCGGGATTACAAAAAGTGCAGTCATCAGCAATCCATATGTTCTGCTCCAACACACCTGAGGAAATCGCCTGATATTTATTGGCAGTGGACAGATCAAGGCAATATTTATCTGTTTTTTTCATATAATAATCACCTTTACCCGTTGCCTTTTCAATAGCTTCTATCACCTCATAGCCAACCCCGTAACAGCACCATCTTATTGAAGGGCCTATGGCGATGAGTATATCAGACGGCGAAGAATAAAACCTGTCCGCCATTGCTGTTATTGTCTTTTTTAATATCGCCACAGCAGTTCCACGCCAGCCGGAGTGAACAGCTCCTATAGCATGCGTTCTTTTATCATATAACAAGATAGGGACACAATCAGCCGCTTGAATACCTATCAAAACGCCTTTAGTGTTTGTGACCACAGCGTCAGCTATTTTGGGCTCCAGTTCATAATCCAATACCAGAACCTTATCCGTGTGTTTCTGCACTGGAAGATAAACTCTGCCCGGAGAGATATTGAATGCCTTTGAGATTGCATCCACATTGCTTCCATATGCCTTTGTAGTGAAAAGACATTTCACAGACAACCCGCGAAAGATATCAGGAATCAACATGGATGAGGAACAACCGCCATTCCGAGAATAGCATCTGGTATAAAATCAATGATGTCTGTAGCAATCAAAGAATACTCCCCCTTGTTTTTTGCTGCCATATCACCTGCACATCCATGGAGATAGGTTCCAAGGAGCGATGCATTTAAAGGATTAAGTCCCTGTCCAATCAAAGAAGCGACTATCCCTGTCAAGACATCGCCTGAGCCTGCAGTAGCCATGCCCGGATTGCCTGTTGTATTCAGAAATGCCTTCCCCTCTGGTTCAGCAATAATTGTTGGCGCACCCTTTAGAACAAGATATGCTCCTGTTCCTTTTGAAAATGACATAGCTGTATTTATCCTGTCTTTTTCTATCATTCCCCGCAGTTTTTTTTCTTCTGTCTTATGTCTTATGTCTTCTGTCCTCTGAATAAGTCCCGCCATTTCTCCGAGATGTGGCGTCAATATTATCGGTGACTTTGCCTTTTTAAGAATCTGAGCGCTACGCAAAGAATTTATTCCATCAGCATCAATAACCATTGGCACCGGAGATCTTTCAACAAGTTCTTTCATTAACATTCCGGTATCAGAAGAAACTCCCATGCCGGACCCTATGGCAATAACATCAACCTTATGAGAAAATCTGAGTATCTCCTCAGCAGCCTTAACAGAGATTATGCCGCTGCCGTCATCCTGTAACGGCAATGTCATCTCCTCTGTAACCCTGTTCTGGAAAACATTCATCAATGATTCAGGGACAGCAAGGGTCACAAGGCCTGCGCCGCTTCTAAGACATGCCTTTGCAGCCATTAAAGCCGCTCCTGTCTTGCCTCTTGAACCAGCGATTATAAGCACATGGCCATAATCACCTTTATGGGAATATGCACGTCTCTGAGGAAGCAACACTGATATCATTTCAGGACTTATCAAATTAACTTTTAGCTTGTTAGATGTAATAAGCCCGGTTGGGAATCCAATATCTTCAACAAAAAGCCTGCCTGTATATTCTGCGCCCGGATATAACAAATGCCCTCTTTTTGGCAATCCAAAAGTTACAGTGCTGTCAGCCATGATAGCTGTTCCATAAATCTCGCCTGTATCAGAAGAAATACCTGACGGCATATCCACTGACAGGACAGAAACTCCGCTTGCATTTATAAGATCAAAGATTTTAGAGATATCACCCGGCACCGGTCTATTTAACCCAGTGCCAAAAACTGCATCAAGCACAACCACTCCGTGTATATCTCTTTCGTTTACAGATATTCTAAACTCTATCGGGATTTTCATCTTTTTCGCAATCTGATACTGCATATTACAGTCCTGACTCAGGGATTTCTTTTTTGACAGGATCAGGATATTCACCTTAAATCCCCAGTTATAAAGGTTTCTCGCAGCCACAATTCCGTCACCGCCGTTATTGCCGCTTCCACAAAGGACAACAATCCTCTTATCAGGATATAAGTTTGCAACTCTCCGGGCAACTGCAAGACCAGCCCTTTCCATGAGAACGGCAGACGGTATGCCATAGTCCTCAATGGCAGCTCTGTCAATCTCCCTCATCTCCTGAGATGTAACGACTTTCATAACTCCCTCTGAAAAGCTCTCACAGCTCGCTGGTGGTTTATCCCTGATAATTTAGGCATTGGCAACTTCTACATAGCGGAATTCTTTATCTTTGGTCAATGCCTCTACAGTCTCCAAATAAGACTGTATGGCGTCTTTAATGTTTTCTAATGCCTCAGCCTCTGTCTTGCCTTGAGACCAGCACCATGGAAGACCGGGAACCCAGACGGGATAGCCCTCTTCTGTTTTTTTGAGATTTACTTTGTATTCCATCTCGTCCTCCTTTTGATTGGATTATAGCACAAGGGAATCTCTCTATTCGGCTCCAATACCGCTATTGACAATCTTAATAATTTCTATCAACAGCGCATTTATTGTATTGCTGTTGTTTTCCATCGGCAGAATAGAATCCTCAAAGGCGTCCTTTAATTCCACAAATAGTTTTTCCGCCATCAACTGCACTTCAGGCAACGGATATTTGCCTGTTTTAATGTCTATAAACAATTGTCTGTCATTTTCTCTGTAAACCTGCAATGCTCCAGTATTCAAAAGTTCGATGCCTAACTTCAGGAGTCTTATGCAATGCCCTGCATTTTTACAATCATACCCATATTTTTCCACAAGACTTTTTCTCTTAGCGCCCATATATCCTTCAAATTTAATATGGGTCATTCTGTGCAGTTGACTCTTAGCATACCCTCCAAACGCCTCAAAAATTCGCCTTCTGGAGAAAAATATATCTCTATTGTCTATAAGCATCTGTCCGGCTGGCGTTACGACTGTATAATCCTGCGGACTGTTGTAAAGTTATGCACTCTTCTTTTCCCCTTAAGAACATTCCTGAGAGGTTTGCCGATTTCTGGATTATCTGCTATCTGCAAAATCTTTCTGACTATCGATTCAAATGCCTTTTATCCTTTTTGGCAAGTTTCTGTAGAGATTTTTCAAGTTCCGGCTTTATCTCATACGTATACATTTTTAACCGCCTATGCTCCTCAGATGGGCTTCGAGTTCTTTTTTTGTTTTGAATATTGCCCCCTTGCTCTTGCCCGCCTTTTTCACACGCTCTACAAAGCTCTTCCTGAAAGATTCTTCGGAAGGATAAAGCTGTTCTTCCAGCGAGGCTATTATGCCCCGTATAATATCTGCACGCACCCTATCCTCAATCTTGGGTATCAGTCTTTCTACAATTGCGTCTTCATCTAAAACTCGGCTTTTTGCTTTCATGTGAACCTCCTCCTTATGTCCTTATTTTACTCGAATCTCTATTTAAAATCATTTCTGCTCTTCAATTATTTTCTTTTGTCTCTATCAAAAACTCTTCAGCACGGTTTAAGAAAGCAAAATTAAAGACCTATTATTTACTTTCTTGTGAGATTGCGTTTTCTAAAGCAGTAATAAGAGGCGGGAGATCGTCTGTTATAGTATCCCATACTCTGTCAAGGTCTATATCAAAATAAACATGGATAAGGCGGTTTCTCATTGCCACAATGCTTGCCCATGGGATTTCATTGTGCTTATCACGGAAATCTTTTGTAACCGTAGAAGCCGCTTCTCCGATAATCTCAATTGATTTTACAATGGAGAGAGCAAGCATACGATTTGAATAAAGATCATCCTTGGTCTTATTTTCTGAAAAGGATATAGCTTCCCTTGCGGCTTCAAGCATGTGTCTTAATCGGATAGTATCATCCTTTTGCATACTGCACCTCTGCGATAGAAAGCACATCATCTCTAAAGTAATGACTTAAATCAGCAGGCGTTCTCAAATCCACCTTACGGCCTAAAATTTCCGAGAGTTCAATTTCCATACCGGCAAGACGCAGCAAACCTACCACCTGTCCTTGTTCAAATTCAACAAGGACGTCAACATCGCTGTCCTGTGTAAAATGTTCGCTGATAACAGAGCCGAAGAAAGAAAGTTTGCGGATATGATGTCTTCTGCAAAATTCTGCTATTCTTTCACGGGATATTCCTATCTTTGCCTTACTGCCCATAATTGCCTCCAACAGCTGCCTGCTCTTATTTTACCTGAAATCCATTCAAAATCTTTTGTTATCCCTCAATTATTCTCTTCTCCTCTTCCGTCACCCCATAAAGCCCATAAACAATGTCATCTATCTTTTCATCCGTAACTGCAATCTTACGCTATATCTTTTCCCTTTCTGCGGATGGAGGAAGCGAGGCTTTCTTTTTATGCAGTTCAAGCATTCGGTCAAGAGGATACGAGTTTGTTGTGGATGGCTTTTTCAAGGGGGTTATTGAGGTCATAGAAATTCTATATGATTCTCCATATCTTCATCAGTTAAAATGGCTGCAATTAATTCAACTCCTCTAATGCATTGACCGATAGATATGTTTTTTGAATGTGCGAATATTATCCCGTTATGTTGAACTTTGGAACTATTTGCCATTCTAAGAAAATCTGCATCACGGGTAAGAATAACAGCCTTCATTTCAGACGCTTTCTTGATATGAAAGGTATCCGGCTTACCTGCATAACCTGCTTCAACTGCGGAAATTACTTCCGCCCCTCGTCTGCGGAGTCCTTCAATCAAAGGTCGTTCTATATTTTCATCAGCATAAATCCTCATGCAACCTTTGCTTTTAGCTTTGAAGGATACCGTTTTTTAAGCTGCGTCAGGAATAGCTGGTCATCCCGGTATTTTCTGTCAAATATTTCCTTATTCTCATAATAGTAAGATAGAGCGTCATGGACTTGTTCGAGCCTCAAGTGCGGATATTCATTAACGATGTGATCCGGACTCATTCCCATAAGTTCGTATTTAACAGCCACCTCCAGCACCTTTATACGAGTGCCTTTTATAACAGGCTGTCCTCCAGAAATCTTAGGGTCTATGGATATATACGGATGTCCAGTCTTCTTCTCTGCAACCGGCATAATTAAGCCTCCTTTTGATTGATTATAGCATAAGGGAAAATTACGCTTGTTATATTTTCCTCCCCAACCGCAATCTCGCGTTCAATTTTCTCACGCTTGGCTGATGGAAGAAGCGAGGCTTGCTCATTGATTATACGCATCATCATGGTGTTCAAAATCAACAAAACTTATTCTTTTCTCTTTTTCATACACTTCGTATATGAGAACAAAATGTCCGATATGCACTCTTCTTTTCCCCGCAGCCGTGCAGACTTCATATATCTTGTAGCGCGGGAAATCAGTCCTTTTATCTCATTCATACACTGACCCCTTCTCTTTTTATATTCAATAGTAATGGGCTCTTGCCAATCTGAAGCGATTTCTCTGAAACAGGATATACAGATATAAGAACATTATATTCAAGGTTTATGTCGGTGATTATATCTATAAGTCTGTCAATTTCTTTTGCAGGCAGGACATCATCTTTAAGCGCCACTGCAACATCTATATCCGAGCCTTCCCATGCTTCGGCCCTTGCATATGAGCCGTAAAGAACCAGCTTGCTGAATCTCTCGCCATAGATTGAGAGAAGCTGTTTTTTAAATTCATCAAGAATTTTTTTATATCGCGGCCTCCTGCTCTTTTCACAGGCTTTGTCTTTTTTACAGAAACAGGCATTGTCAAACCTCCTTATGACCTTATTTTACCTAAATATCCCTCTAAAATCTTTTGTCTTCATAACTCCCCTAACCCCTTTTACCTTAAGAGGGGTATTTTCTTTTCTTCCCCCTTGAAGTAAGGGGGATTGAGGGGGTTACCTCCTCGGATCGGTTGTTGAAGTAAATGGTAGAAATATCATCTATAGACTTCTTTACGATGAGCAATACGATAGACTTTAACAAGTCTGCTATTATCATCTATTTCATAAAGTATCCGGTAATCGCTAACTTTTATACGCCATCTTGAGCCGCCGCTGAGTTTCTTGGAATTATGAGGTCTTGGTTCATCATACAACCCGAGGATTATCTCTTCAAATCTTGATAACAGTTTGCCTGAAAAACTATCAAGGTCTTTCTGTGCCTGCGGCATCAACTTGACGAGATAAGAACTCAAGCAGCTTTTCCAGCCCTGCGGCGTTTTGAAAAATATTCTCTTGCAGAAATGGATTTGCCTTTTACTTTTTTTGCTTCCTTAATCAGGGCTAAATCAATAAGGTCTTCTCTTAGTTCTGGATCGCAGATTATCTTTTCAAGGAAAGCCTCTTTTTCCTTATTCTGAAGCGACTTGAAGGCGGTAAAGAAAACTTCTGCGGTTGCCTGATTTGCTCTCATTTTCGCACCTCCTTTTGTTTGATTATAGCATAAGGGAAAAGAGATGTTTTCAGCCGTCTTGATCTTTCCCCATCATCAACAAATCTTATAGTTTGTATTAATAAATGGATAGCGAGCGTATTCCCCGTGGTCTCTGCCACGGGGTCAAGCAAGCGAATATAATAATAAATATTCCTTACATTAGATTCCCTGCAGTCTTGCCGCAGGGAAGATCAATGTACCTGTTCCCTTTTTATGCATTTTGTCCCTTTTATGCGTTCAAAATACCGAAACATCAGGCTCATGATCCCTTGCATAATTTAAAAATCTGCTAACCCAATGGGCATAAAAAGGAGCCTTTTTGTCAGAAACAAGCTTCTTTTCCAGAAGGAACTTCTGGAACTCCGGAAGGACATCATTCGCAGAATTGGACAATTTCCCCATATTATACCAACTTGCCTTTTAGGCCATATTATCACAAAATGCCAGAAATATTAATTCTTTTTTCAATTTAAGAACCTTTTCATGCAAAACTTTCTCTAAAATATGCTAAGATTTAAAAAAATACCAAGTTGGTATATTAAATGTTCCCGCCGCGCTGCGCGCGTCGGGAACGGGCCGAGTTGAGCTGTGTCTCTCACGGATTTGAGAGAAAAAGAATCGTCCCCTCGCGCACTGACTCGCGCGGGGGAACAATCCGTTCGAGACTGACGGCAACAGCCGTAGCTCAACTCGGCCGTTAGACCACAAGATAATAAAAATAATAAGGGCTCACTATCCGGTCAATATGCTATAATCATCTAAATCTATGAAAGCATTAGAAACAAAAAAACTCCTTAATTTAGACTTCAAAAGGACTTGCAACTGTAAACCTACTAATATAAATTGCATGACTCCCAAGGAATGGCTCAAAAGCCAATTGGGTGTCTGGCAGTTTAATTATGAAAAAAGGGACATCAGAGACAAACAAGCACATCCCGCAACTTTTCCAATTTCTTTAGCAAGAAAAATTATTGACCTTTTTACACATGAGGGAGAACTGGTTGTTGACCCTTTTGTCGGCAGTGGCACAACGCTTGTTGCTGCACATGACAGCAATAGAAATGCAGTAGGGTTCGATTTACAAGAAAAATATATTGAACTCTCAAAATCAAGATTAACAAATGGGGTTTTTTTAATACATCAGCTCAAATTGCTGTTCAAGATGACGCCAGAAATATTCGTCAGTATTTTGAAGATGAGACTGTAAGTTTAATCTGGACATCTCCTCCATACGCCAATCTCTTAAACAGGGAAAGAAAAAATAAGTCAAGACGATTTAGAAACAATGAACAACTGGGAAAGGTAGAGCAATATTCTCAGGATGACCGAGATTTAGGAACTATGGCTCTTGATGACTATGCACACGCTATGGGCGACATCTATGAATCTTTATTGCCTTTGCTAAAGCCTAAAGGTCATTGTGTTATAAATGTTCCTGACATGTGGTGGGAAAATACAAGAATAACTATTCATGTTTCTTTAATTGAGGAATTGAGAAAAAGAGGATATGAATTAAGGAATATTATTATCTGGGACAGAACTAATCTTGTAAATCAAATCGGTATCTTCGGTTGGCCGAGCAATTATATAACAATGGGCGTTACCTTGACCTCTGCTGTCAATAGTAGACACCAAATGATTCATGCTGCGATCCTATTTTCATAGAACTTTTTTTCATAAACAGCAGGAGAGAGATAGTCCAGCCGTTTCTGTTTTCTCTGCCTGTTGTAGAATATTTCTATGTACTCTGTAATGTCTTCTATAGCCTCTTGCCTTGTACTGTAGTTGCGATGATATACAAGCTCCTGTTTAAGTGTTCCCCAGAAGCTTTCCATAGGAGCATTATCATAACAATTGCCTTTTCTACTCATTGATGCTTTTATGCCAAACTGCTTAAGTAATTTTATGTAATCATGGGCGCAGTACTGAATGCCCCTGTCTGAGTGATGTATTAAACCCTCTGATGGACGCTTTGCCGCCACTGCCTTGAATAATGACCGGCTGACAAGCTCCCTTGTTATCCTCTCTGACATTGCATATCCAACTATTTCTCCAGTATATATATCCTTATGCCCTGCAAGATACAGCCAGCCTTCATCTGTCGATATATAAGTTATATCAGATACCCATACTTCGTTTGGCGACTCTGTCTTGAATTCCTGCATTAATAAGTTTTCGGCCACAGGCAGTTTGTGGTCTGAATCAGTCGTTGCCTTGTATTTCTTCGTTTGCTTGCATTTAATGCCCAGTTCTTTGCGAAGCTTCCTGATACGGTATATCCCTGCCGGTACCCCCTGCTCTGCCATCTCCTTCTGCAGCCGCTCAGCGCCAAATGTACAGCGAGTCCTCCTATGGGCAGCCTGTATCTCTATCTTTAATATCGCATCTTCTTGCTGACGCTTTGATGGCTTCCTGTTAACCCATCTGTAATATCCGCTTACTGATACTTCCAATCCCCTGCAGAGTATGGGCACTGGATATCTGAGCCGCAAAGTTTTTATCATCGCGCACCTCGCTGCGACTC
>JASEGS010000026.1 GCA_030017995.1 Thermodesulfovibrionales bacterium | reverse complement strand
GGGGTTATGGACATAACAGTTTTGGCGACAATTAGCTTTACAACTGCTGCGGCAATCGGGATACTTTACCTTTTTCTTGCCATGAGCAGGAAGAAATAAAGATTTTTTATAATCAATCAGGCTGTCAATGACAGCCTGATTGATTTATTACTTATATATAAGAGGTAAAAATGGATTCTCAGGCATTCGCATATTTTATATTCGGTCTCACCCTTGTAATACTTTTCGGGATAATCATCGGCTTTTATTATTCAAAGAAAAGACACAAAAAGGTGGAAGAAGCAAAGTATAAGATGTTGAAGGACGATGAGGATTGACAGGATACAGCCATGGAGACGAATTGTTGAGGCGCTCCAGGCAATAATAATCCTTGGCCTGCCGTTCCTCAGAATAAAGGGTGAAAGCGCTCTAAGATTTGATATCCTATCCTTAAAACTCCACTTCTTTGGTGTAAGCCTGTGGATGGAGGAATTCTTTATTGTCCTTATCGCTACCATTTTTCTGACATTCTTGATAGTCTCCATAACCTTGATATTTGGAAGGATATGGTGTGGATGGTTGTGCCCCCAGACGGTTCTTGTGGATTTCACAGCATTTACAGAAAAGGCAAAGAAGAACGGCATCCTTTATAGTCTTATATCTTATTCCGTTGTTTTTGTAATCAGCTTCATCGTCTCCGCAAGTCTTATCTGGTATTTTGTTTCACCCTATGAATTCTTTAGCCGGCTTTTTGCAGGCAATCTCGGCAGCATTATTTGGGGTTTCTTTATTGTGCAAGGGATAATTATCTTCCTTAACCTTATACTTTTAAGGCGTAAGTTCTGTGCAACGGTATGTCCTTATGCGAAACTGCAAAGCGTGATGTTTGATTCAAAAACAATGATAATCGCCTTTGACCCCGCGAGGAAAGAAGAGTGCATGAACTGCATGGCATGTGTGAAGACTTGTCCAGTTGGAATTGATATAAGGGATGGGTTAAATGCAGCCTGTGTGAGTTGTGCTGAGTGTATTGATGAATGCACAGAGATGATGGGCAGGAGACAGAAAAAATCCCTAATAAATTATTTTTTCGGACTGCCAGGAGAGGCAGGCAGGATAATCCGTACAAACGCTGTAATGATTGGTTCAATTACACTTTTGTCCTTTATCTTTTTTATTTATCTCATTACAACCCGCATGGCAGTTGATATGATAGTTTTGCCTAATTATAATTTTTCTCCGAGAATAACTGCCGACGGAGCATCTGTGAATTCCTATTATCTCTCTATTAAAAACCGAGGGAACTCTGATGAACAATTAAATATCAGGGTCAGAGGGATTGAGGGAAGTCTGAATATAACACCAGACAGGATTGCAATCAAGGCCGGGGAGGATAAAAAGATACCTGTTTATGTTTCTGTCAGGGATTATAAAGATAATACTGATGTAAGAGGTTTAGAGATATCCATTGAAGATGATAAAATAAAGGTAGTTAAAACAGTTAATTTTATCTGGGCAGGTGAATATAAATGAGAATACTGATCATCATAGTAGCAATCATTGGATTTGGCGCTGTTATCGGTTCTATTGTTGTAGGGCAGAGGGTCTTTGAAGGCAAGGTAGTGGATAAGCCGTATGAAACAGGGCTTATGTGGGATAAGATGCAGAGGGAAAAGGCTGAATTAAGGGTTGATATAAAGAACACTGAATTTAAAACAGGCAATAATGAGATTGTTTTTTCCATTTCTGATAAAGAGGGGAAACCTCTTTCTGCTTCATCTGTTAAATTAACTGTAAGCAGACCTACAACAACAGCGCATGACATGGAATACAAGGCATTCAGACAGCTTGACGGTTATTATCACGCAGCAGTGAAACTCAACCTTTATGGTTATTGGGATTTGAAGATAAATATTGTTAGAGATGGTAGAAGCATTATGCTTGAAAAGAGAATCTTTGCAGAGGAGGCTATAAGATGAAAAGGTTTTTGATTATCTCTATTTCTTTTTTATGGATACTCACTGTATTTTTTGCTAATACCTCTCTGTCACAGCAGGCATCACAAAAGAAGAATCCATATGAAGGCAATGCAAAGGCTATCAAGGAAGGCTCTGAGATATTCAAGAAAAACTGTGAGGGATGTCATGGAGTGGGAGGAAAAGGCGATATTTGCCCAAACCTTACAGATAAGGAGTGGAGATACGGGAACTCTGATGCTGATTTATTCCTCACCATATCAAAAGGCAGGCCTGGTGGGATGCCAAACTGGGAAAACACTCTCGGCGCTGATAGGATATGGAAGGCCATTTCATATATCAGGAGCATTGCGAAATAAGCTTAAAGAGGCACAGGTGTTCCCTTCTTTGCCTTGCTCAATAAAGGATTAGTTCCCTTGTTTCTCCTGAAGTTGCTGTAATAGAGGTTCTGAATATGATTGCCCTGTACGAAGAACAGACGTCTTTCCAGCAGGAGCCCTGCTGTCATGCTTATTGCAGCAACAACAGACAAAGCAGTGGCGAATACCCCTTTTGATGCAGCGAGCCAGAGTAATATGGGTATTACAAATGCAAAGACTATAACAACGGTCTGCTGCATTATGATCTGCCTCTCTGACAGGGGATAGCTATATTCGATCGTGTTGTAATTGTCATAAGATGTCCCTGTGCTCATGAGTTTGATGTTGCGGTCATTGATAAAAAGGGCGTGTTTTAAAGTAAGCGGCATGTAAAATGTTTCATTAAAACGGTAAGCGAATAATTTTAATATGAGGGACAGGAGTCCCAGCGCAATCAGCACGGAGTTAAGCATGCTTATGTAAGGGAAATCTGGCTGAAGGATATTAACAATTGCATAAAGCACAGCGCCTCCCCCTGTAATGCCGAATACAATGAAGTTCAATACAGTGTAAATATTAGACCACTCCCTTATGAATCTTATCTTTGCATAGAGCATTGATGAAGATATGTAAAGAAGGAAGGCAGAAACTATTCCTGCAAGCCCAAATAGTATCTTTAGTGATACAGACATGCCGAGATAATGTACTGTAAGGTATAAAAAGGCAGAGCCAGCAAAGAGGCCTATTGAGACTGCCTCTCGTGAAAGCCATGACCTGTTCCATTTTATTATTGCCTTCCATCCCCTCTGCGGGTTGCCAAGATGGAAAATGCTTGCAGCCATACCTGTTGATATAAATGCCAGTGATGCAATAGTCCCAGCGTATATGGTGGCATCTGACATGCCGCTACTTGCTGAAAGAATCATATCTATAAGAGCAAGGATGATGAATATTCCCTGCCCTATACCTGACAATACAAGCAATAAGATTAATGATATTTCTGGATGCATAATTCCTCCTTATTCCTCCTTTTACGGCGATACGAAGTCATCGAGTATTTGCTCTTTGTATGAAGTTAACTTCGTCTCTATTGTCACTATGGCCATTGGTTTCATATAGAGTTCGTCCTCATCCAGCTCAATCTTCACCTTCCGCTGGGGCAGGTAATGGTTTGAAGGATCTGTTCCTGCCTCTGGCAGCAGCTTGTGCCCATGCTTTTCCATGATGGCCTTTGATGCCTCTGTTTCAGGGTCGTCAATGTCTCCGAATATCCTTGCCCTTGTGGGGCATGCAAGCACACATGCAGGCCTGCGTTCCTCTTCAGGCAGGTTTTCGTTGTATATTCTGTCTATGCAGAGGGTGCATTTCTTCATCACACCTTCATGAAAGTCGAATTCACGGGTTCCATAGGGACATGCCCATGAGCAGTACTTGCAGCCTATGCAGTCTTTATAATTGACCAAAACAATACCGTCCTCTTCCCTTTTATATGATGCCCCTGTAGGACAAACCTCTACACACGGTGCATTCCTGCAGTGCATGCAGGACTTTGGGAAGTTAATCACCTGTGTATTCGGATATTCTCCCACCTCATAGGTCTGCACCCTGTTGAACCACACACCGAGTGGCTTTTCCCCATAGGGCTCAATATCAGTGAGGGGTCCGAACTCACCCCCTGTGTTCCATGACTTGCAGTTTGTTGCGCAGGCATGACAGCCAACGCATTTGTTAAGGTCTATTATTAGTGCAAGTTGCATTTATTCAGCCTCCTTAAATCCATATCTCAAAATCTCAGGCCGCTTCTCCATATGAGGCAGCGGCTTGATGGGACTGAACTGCGGCCAGTGGCCTGCATCTTTTGCCTTATAAATCTTTACCCTCGTATCAAACCATGCTGCCTGTCCTGATATGGGATCACTGTTGGAAATCTTCGTGCCGTTCACATAATCGAGTTCCTCTGTTATAAGGTGGTTGAGGAGAAAGCCTTTTGTCGCCTCATCTGCATTCTCATCAAGATTCCACGCCCCAGGATATTTGCCTATTGCATTCCATGTCCAGACAGTATCAGGCTGTACAGCCTGTGAAAGCTTGACCTGAACCCTTATCTTGCCGAGTGGTGACTCCACCCATACCCAATCATGGTCGCTGATTCCAATTTCTTTTGCCCGTCCAGTATTCATGTAAAGGAAGTTCTGCCCGATAATCTGGCGGAGCCATGCGTTCTGGCTGTCCCATGAGTGATACATGGGCATGGGCCGCTGGGTTATGGCATGGAAGGGATATTTTTCTTTATCAACCTGCTGATGTTCCAGTGGCTCATACCAGAAAGGCAGAGGGTCAAAGAATTTCAGTATCCTCTGTCTCTGTGTGTCGGTTTTAGGCTGTCTTCCTTTGCGCAAACCCTTTGCAGCAAGGCGGAACCTCTGCATGACCTCTGAGTAAAAGTGCATGATAATGGGTTCATTGTCCCTCTTGAGTTTGTGAGCCTGCGCCCAGTTCAGATAGCCCTGGTTAATGGTGCGGTTGTATTTTATGGAGTCCTCAAGCTGGATCTCCCAGAATGACTTGTTCTTTATGTACATCTCCCATTGATTTGGGTTCGGTTCACCAACCATATGTTTTGTCCCGTTCTTCCCTCTCCATCCTGCAAGGAATCCAACGCCAGCGCCTGGAGATGGCTCCCAGTTGGTGATGAATTCTGTGTATGCTTGATAAAGCGGATTTCCATTTTCGTCACAGAATCCTTGAAGACCGAGGGCATTTGCTAAATCTATCAATGTCTGCTGGAATGGCCTGCATTCGCCCTTTGGCGGCAGTATCGGATGCCTTATTGCATCAGCAGGTCTTGAGTAGTCGCATATGGGCCTGTCAAGAAGTGATATGACATCATGCCTTTCGAGGTATGTAGTGTCAGGCAATACGAGGTCTGCAAAAGCGACCATCTCACTGTAAAATGCATCACTTACGATGAGGAATGGAATTTTATAATTACCGGTTGCATTTTTTGCCCTGAGCATATCCATGACGCCGCTTGTGTTCATGGTAGAATTCCATGACATGTTTGCCATGAAAAATATCAGTGTATCTATGGGATATGGGTCGCCCTTATAGGCATTAGTTATAACATTTTGCATCATGCCATGGGCTGTAAAAGGGAATTCCCAACTGAATGCCTTGTCTATCCTTACAGGATTTCCATTTTCATCTACCATTAGGTGCTCAGGCATTGAAGGGAATCCAAGTTCAGGAGCAGGAAGGGGTGTATTGGGTTTGATCTGGTCAGGAGAATTGATGGGCTTTGGGCATGGAGGCACAGGCCTTGGAAAAGGAGGTTTGTATCTGAAGCCGCCAGGCCTGTCTATTATGCCTAATATCATCATCAGTATGGACAAACCGCGTATGGTCTGGAATCCATTGGAATGTGCTGCAAGCCCTCTCATGGCATGTATTGATACTGGATGACCTGTGGTTGTCTTATGCTCTCTACCCCATGAGTCTATCCATGGAATTGGAAGTTCTATTGTATTGTCACGGGCAGTGATACCTATCTCAAGCGCAATCCTCGCAATCTGCTCCGCAGGTACGCCGCAGATTGCAGATGCTTTTTCAGGGCTGTACTCCTCCATTACGCGCTCAACAAGGAGTTGGAATGCAGGCTTTAATGTCTTTCCTTCTGGGCTTTTAAACTCTCCTAAAAGGGCAGGGTCATTGTTCTCAAGATGCGCTTCTTTTATGCTGTTTGTCTTCCTATCCCATACTGTGTTCTGGGTGTTTATCATGTCCCTTTCGTGTATCTGATACAACATGCCTTCATTTTCACCACCCTCATCTATCTGAACAAGATATGAGGCGTTTGTATGGGATATAAGAAATTCACGATCGTAAAGACCGTTTTTAAGAAGGATTTGGATTAACGATAATATAAAGACACCGTCGGTTCCAGGCTTTATAGGAACCCATTCATCAGCTATTGCCCCGTAGCCAGACCTGACAGGGTTAATTACAACGAGCTTTCCACCATGTTCACGCAGCCTTCCGATTCCGAGTTTCATTGGATTTGAGTCATGGTCTTCAGCAACACCGAATAAAAGGAGGTATTTTGTTCTCTCCCAGTCAGGACCGCCAAATTCCCAACTGCTTCCGCCAATGGAGTAAATCATGCCTGTAGCCATGTTAACGGAGCAGAAGCCGCCGTGGGCTGCGAAATTTGGAGTTCCGAACTGCTTTGCGAAGTAGGATGTGAGTGCCTGCATCTGGTCCCTGCCTGTGAAGAAGGCAAGTTTTTTGGGGTCTTCACTCCTGATCTTACTTAGCCGCTTGACCAATATATCCATTGCCTCATCCCATGAGATTTCATCAAATTGAGCCTCTCCCCTTTCAGCGCCTTCCTTGCGTTTCAATGGTTTGGTAATGCGTGCGGGGCTCAGTTGCTTCATCACTCCTGCTGATCCTTTGGCGCATATAACACCCTGATTTGTCGGATGCGAAGGATTGCCCTGAATATATCTTATCCTTCCGTCTTTCAGAGTAACTTTGATACCGCACCGGCATGCGCACATATAGCATGTCGTGTATTTTATATCCTCGTTCTCCTCAAGCAGATGACCGTCTTTTTCCTTTTTCATTACTATTTGAGACTCCTTTATTCACAGATTTTTGTAAAGAAATTTTTACATATTCAGTTAAAAAAAGGAATAGATGAATTAAATTATAAGAAATCTTAATAGGATTAAAGTTGGCTGATTTAAAGGGGACATGATATGATAGTTTTGTTCATCATGCATATAAAAGAACTGAAAATCTTTCTGTTGCCTCTTGCAATAATCTTGGTCTTTTTTTCAAATAGCTGCGCAAGGCATCCGGTTAATGATATAAAAACAGACTGCGCTATAAATGCCGGCGCCTGCATAAAGACTATTGGAGTGGATGATATCAGAGCAATGTTTGATGTCAATCCAAAACCTGTAAAGACTATGAAGGAGCTCGTTTTCAACATTAATATTAAAAAGGGAGAAGTGCCTGTTGAGGATGCCATGGTCAGCCTTAATCTGACAATGCCTGGTATGTTTATGGGTATTAATAAGCCAGCCCTTACACATAAAGGCAAAGGAAGATACGAAGGAAAGGGTGTCATCCCGAGGTGCCCAAGCGGATTAAAGATATGGAAAGCAGATGTTACCATTGAAAGAGGAGAAAGGGTTGCTTCGGGGAGTTACACATTTGAGGTAGATTAGGTTGTGGAATTTGATTATTTTTTAGCTTTTACAACCGGGCTTCTGGGCGGTTTTGGCCACTGCATAGGTATGTGCGGCCCGATGGTTGCCACATACACCCTTCATGGATCACCTAAAAATCTCCTGCCTCATTTTCTTTATAATGCAGGCCGTGTTACGACTTATGTGTTCATTGGTTCGATAATGGGAATTACCGGCTTTTTTGTGAATGTCGCCGGCAGTCTCGCAGGGATCCAAAACATAATCGGGATTCTGGCAGGCTTGATGATGGTATTCATGGGATTGGGAATAGCCGGTTTATGGGGAATGAAATTTATTGAAAGACACAATAGCCTGATCTTAAGAGCTGCAAAGGTTGTTCTTGAAGGGAGATCCGTCTGGAGGTATTACCCCTTAGGGATATTACTCGGCTTTTTACCGTGCGGTCTTTCATATACTATTTTTATAGCTTCAGCAGCCGCTGGCAGCCTTTTTTCAGGGATGTTTCTTGCCTTCTGTTTTGGAATAGGGACTATTCCGGCTATGGTTTTGTTCGGAGCAGTTATAACATACATGAGTCATGCCATAAGGGGCATGATCTACAGGGCAGGCGGGATTGTCGTAGTATTGATGGGGATTAATTTTATTTACAGGAGTGTTGTTTCTTATGCCAAGATGTGACCATTGCCTGCTTGAGTTTCCTGAAAGGGAAGCGGTCTATGACGAGATA
Source organism: Thermodesulfovibrionales bacterium (assembly GCA_030017995.1). GTDB lineage: Bacteria > Nitrospirota > Thermodesulfovibrionia > Thermodesulfovibrionales > Dissulfurispiraceae > JASEGS01. Next base: position 16,981 of record JASEGS010000026.1, on the reverse strand, counting down.
GATGGCACGACACAGGTATTCTGCTGCAATGGTTGTCGTGGGATTTACAGGCTGATATATGAGGAGGGGCTTGATAAATTTTACGAAAAAAGGGAATGGAAAAATGCCGGCATTCAGCCCTCAATATTTGATAAGGAGATTGATATAAAACCCTTTACAGAATATGTAAGGGACGTAGAGGACAGAATACAGAATACAGAAGACAGAGGACAGAAGGAAATAGACATTTATATTGATGGGATTCACTGCGCCTCTTGCGTATGGTTAAATGAAAAGATTTTGATGAAGACAGACGGGGTTAGATATGCAAGGGTAAACTATGCAACACACAGGGCAAGAATAAGATGGAGCCCTGAAACTATCGGCCTTGAGAAGATACTTAAGAGGATAGCCTCCATTGGATATAATCCGAAACCATATTCAGAGTCAGAGCAGTTCAAAATACAGAGGGCAGAGGCAAGGGACATCCTCATCAGATTCGGAACAGCTGCATTCCTGTCTTCCCAGTTAATGATATATAGCATCGCCCTTTACGCAGGCTATTTTCAGGGGATTGAGCCGTCAATAAGGCGCATGTTAGAGGTAATAGCAGCGATTTTGACCGTACCGGTTATTTTTTATTCAGGTATGCCATTTATTAGAAATGCAATAGCCGGGATTAGACATCTTAATTTTAATATGGATGCGTTAATAACAATAGGCGCGGGTTCTGCATTCATATACAGCACTTATCAAATATTTACAGGGGGAAAGGTTTATTTTGATACGGCAGCAATGATAATTACCCTGATACTCCTTGGCCGGTATATAGAGATAAATGCAAAAGGGAGGGCATCTCAGACCATTGAGATGTTGTCAGAATTAATCCCAAAAGAAGCGACTGTAATAGTCGAGGAGCAGGAAATAAAAACCGTTCCTATTTCATCAATTAAAAAAGGTGATTTAATCCGGGTGAAACCCGGTGAAAGGATTCCCCTTGATGGTATTGTTGTCAGCGGTGAGTCTGAAGTGAACGAGTCCATTATTACAGGTGAGTCAAATCCTCTTTTGAAAATGATCGGAAACGAGGTTATCGGCGGGAGCATGAACCTCTACGGCACGCTTATTTTTGAAGTAACGAAAACAGGCAAGGACACTGTTCTCTCGGGTATTATAAGGGCGGTTGAAGATGCTCAGGCGGAAAAGCCGAGAATCCAGAGACTGGCAGACAGGATTGTTGGCATTTTTGTGCCCCTTATATTGTTTATAGCCCTTCTTACAGTGATATTGCACCTGCGGGGTGGTTCGACAACGCAGTCAGCATTGATGACAGGCATCTCTGTGCTTGTAATAGCATGCCCTTGCAGTTTAGGGCTTGCAACCCCGATTGCTGTATTAATATTCACGGCTATTACGACATCAAAGGGCATATTGATAAGGGGCGGGGAGGTCATAGAGAATGTGAGCCGTTTAACTCATGTCATATTTGACAAAACAGGCACTGTAACGATAGGGAGACCTGTGTTGAAAGAGATGGTTGTTTTTGATAATGATTTGAACAAGGAATATCTACTTGCTGCTGCTGCCTCTATTGAAAGTCTTTCAGAGCACAGCATCGGGCATGCAATTACAGAAGCTGCAAAGGGATTTAATCTATTCGGAGTCTCTAAATTTGAGGCATTTCCGGGCAAGGGGGTTGAAGGAGTGATTGATGGTAAAAGTATAGCCATCGGAAACAGGGCATTGATGAAAGAAAAAGGGGCTGCTGATTTATCGTTTCGGTTATCGGATGAAGTAGCATTACAATTTGAAAATAAAGGGGACACAGCAATCTTTATGTTATGGCATGGGATGGTCAAGGCGTTATTTATAATCTCTGATATGATCAGGGATGAGGCGCTGGATGTAGTAAGGGGATTGAAGGAAATGAACTTCCATATTTCTATTGTGAGCGGTGACAACATAATAACAACTAACTCCATTGCCTCTGTGATTAATGTTGACAATACCATATCAGAGGCATCACCTGTCAGCAAGAAGGAGATTATAAATAAAGTTCAGCAGAAAGGGCATAGGGTGATGATGGTGGGTGACGGAATAAATGACGCCCCCGCGCTGACAGAGGCGCTGGTTGGAATTGCCATGGGCAGGGGAACTGACATAGCTATGGAGAGCGCTGATGCTGTCCTTGTCAGGAATGATCTCAGGCTGATTCCATATTTTATACAAATATCTAAAAAGACATATTCCATCATAAAACAGAATATATTCTGGGCATTTTTTTATAATATAGTTGCCATACCAATGGCTATGGCAGGCATACTGCATCCTATAGTTGCAGCAGGGGCAATGGCATTGAGTTCACTCATTGTGGTGGGAAATTCGCTCAGGATAAGGAGATTGGCGGGTGTTTCCTAAGAAAGTTTTTTCTCCCATTCCCATGCGGTTTTTATAATATATTCGAGGTCATCGTGTTCCGGGTTCCAGTTGAGTATTTTCTTAATCTTCGAGCTTTTTGCAATCAATACAGGGGGGTCTCCTTCTCTCTGTTTTGCTTCTTCAACCTTAAAGTTTATGCCTGTTACCTTCTTGGCCATGTCAATAACTTCTCTTACTGAATATCCATGACCATAGCCGCAATTGAACACATCGCTTTTTCCGCCTTCCAAAAGGTATTGCAATGCCAGCAGATGCGCATCAGCAAGGTCATCCACATGGATGTAGTCCCGTATGCATGTGCCGTCAGGCGTTGAATAGTCAGTTCCATAAATCTGCAATTTCTGCATCTCTCCCTTTGCGGTCTTTAATGCCCTCGTTATGAGATGGGTTGATTCTTTATAAGCCTGACCTATTCTGCAATCTTTATCAGCGCCTGCTACATTGAAATACCTGAGAGATGCATACTTGAAATCATTTGTTGCAGAGGCAATGTCTTTCAGTATTAGTTCTGTCATTATCTTTGATGTTCCATAGGGATTGATGGGCATCATTGGGGCGTCTTCGTCAACAGGCATGTTAACAGGAATGCCATAGACAGCAGCAGTTGATGAAAAGATAAACGTTTTGATATTGCACTCTTTCATTATTTCAAGAAGGTTCAATGTATTGGCAGTATTGTTCCTGTAATACTTCAGAGGCTTTCTCACGCTCTCAGAAACCACTATGGATGCAGCAAAATGCATTACTGCATCAGGCTTAAAATCAAAGACAGTCTTCTTTAAAGTGTCTTTATCAGCAAGGTCTCCAACTATGAGTTGCCCGTTTAAGACAGCCCAGTGGTTGCCTGTGGAAAGATTATCATAGGTCAAGATTTCAAGGTTTTTAGCCCCCAACAGTTTGACTACATGGCTGCCGATATAACCTGCGCCGCCTGTAACAAGTATCCGCATATTCTATCATAGCATATTTGAGACTAAGCCATGTTTCAGGACACCCATAATCTGTAATCAAGCAAAGCAGGCACGGCTTCAAAGTCTTTATCAATGCGATAAGATTATTAAATGCCTGTTTATACTGCTGAATGCAAAGGGTGATATTGAAATTGCCTCTAATGTCGGAGGGTTCGGCGCTAAGGTATCGCTGATAAAGCCTTTTCACCCATGCCTGCTTTGTTTCTGTAAATGTCTGGCTACGGATTATGGGAGAGGGCTGCTCCTTTACTTTTACAACTGCTGTGTGTTACAAAAATACTAATTAAAAACACAGATAAACATGCCATTATGAAACTCGGGATACTTGTAACCACAGACAAATACAGGGATGACATTATAGGCTTAACAGAGGCTGTCTTAAAAAGGGGACATGCTGTCATAATCTTCTTCATGGATGAGGGGTGCCGTCTTGCAATTGATAAGGATATAGTTGCTTTAAAGGACAGAACAGGAGTGAGCATGAGCCTGTGCGATCTAAACCGCGGAAAGATTGGTATAGCAAAACAGGATATTCGGGAAGATATTATATGCGGCAGCCAGTATGACAACGCTCTTATGAACAGGGAAGCGGATAAGGTGATTGTGTTTTAGTATGAAGAAGATAGCAGTCATGCTCAGAGACAGGCAGTCAGAAGCGTTGCGTATGGCTATTGGACTGACAATACTGAATGAAGTGGATGTTTACATCCTTGACGCAACACTCGAAGCAAATGCTGAAGTAATGTTAAATATTGAGATGGCAAAAGAGATGAGATTAAGACTGTATACAAGCAATATACTTAATGAGGGGATGGAGTATATCACTATTGAAGATGTTGCGAAAAGGCTTAAAGGATATGATAGTATTTTACCCTATTAGTTTATGAAGATACTCTATATATTGAAGGCAGAGCCGGAAGATATTGTGAATAGATTAATAGCAGAGCACAAGAAGGATAGTGAAGTGCTGGTTTTTGAGTTGTATAAAGATAAGGATTACGACCTCATGGCCAAAATGATTGAAGATTGTGACAGAGTAATTGCATGGTAAAAAGCCATTGGCTTGGAAATTAAATCTTTAAAAGGAGGATTTGATGGGAGAAATTCCTCAGGCAAGCATTATGGTGCTGCTTAGTGGCATCCTTACCGGCGTTGTTTTTGGCTTTGTTCTTCAGCGCGGCAGGTATTGAATGAACTCAGCATTCAGAGACGTGATCTTTGTAAATGATTTTACTTTGTTTAGGGCATGGCTTTTGGCTCTTTTGGTTGCAATTGTAGGGTCTAACCTTATTGAAGACATGGGTTTTATGGGTGAGTTCGGTTTAAGACGCCAGGCATTTGCGCCTATTGCTGCAATAGTAGGCGGTTATATTTTTGGCCTTGGCATAGTAATGGCCGGAGGATGCGGCAGCGGGGTCCTTTACAAACAGGGAGAAGGACAACTGGCAGCCCTTTTGGCAACTTTAGGGTTTGGTATGGGGCTTGTTTCAACATATCATGGGCCTTTTCAGCCTGTTATGAAGTTTCTAAAGAGCTATAAGGTGAGCATGGGAGAAGGAGAAGCAGCTACATCAACCCTTGCATTGTGGGATGCAATTGGTGGTTTATCTATGAAATGGATAGTAATTGCAGTGATTGCAGCCATTATAATCCCCATTATTTTAAAAGGAAAGCCTTTTGGAAAGGGCCCGAAGAAAGGCTGGTTATGGTCACAGGGCGGCGCATTAATCGGAGCGATTGTTGTTGCAGCATGGTGGGCTTCTTATTATTGGGGCGGACAGGCAAGGGGGCTCTCATTCTCAGGCCCCACATCCGATTTCTTTATGTTTTTCCTCACTGCTGACAGCAAGGCGCCTTTTGACCCGATGTTTGACTTCTGGGGCATCGGAATGGCCACATGGAGCGCATTCTATGTGCTGGGCGTTCCTGTAGGGGCATATATTAGCGCTAAAGGACTTAGTGAGTTTAAACTGACATCGCCACGTGAAGCACAGGAATTATTAAGGGTTTTTGGAGGCGGTCTTATAATGGGACTCGGCGGAGCAATCGCCGGTGGCTGAACAGTAGGTCATGCCTTGACAGGTGTGTCAAGCTTAGCGCTTCAGAGCATAGTGGCAACTATTTTTATAATTCTTGGCAACTGGACAATGACTTATTTCATGTTCATAAAGCCGATGAAGGATTGATTGCCTAAAAGGTAAAATTAATCCTTAAATAAGGGAAAAAGTATTGTTTAAGACTTACAAATTAGTGTAAAATTAGATATAATTGCAGGGTATGTTAATTGCTTAACATATAATAAAAAGGAAGGAGGTGAAGTCAGATGAAAAAGGTCCTCGTATTATTGGTGGCAGTTGTTTTTGCTCTCGGAGCTGTAAGCCTCGGCTTTGCAGCAGAGGTAAAGGGCACTGTTACAAAGGTTGAAGGGAACAAGATAACCGTAAAGGACGACAAGGGCAAAGAGACAACAGTTGAGGTTAAGGACACCGCTGGTGTAAAGGCAGGAGACAAGGTTACCATAAAGGATGGTAAGGTAACAAAAGAAGCAGCGCCTGCAGCAAAACCATCTGAGCCTGCAAAGAAGAAAAAGGTTATAGAAGGCTGCTAATTGTATTTAATATAATTAAGGGTGGAGGTTAAATGCTTCCACCCGTTTTTATTTCCAGCCGTTTTTATTCCTGATAGAAAATAAGAATATGAGTAATTGGAAAGACAATATCCATTTCGTCCTTGTTGGACCCAGAGAGCCGGGAAATATTGGCGCTTCCGCAAGAGCGATAAAGAACATGGGTTTCAAAAAATTCTCTCTTGTTAACCCTCCAGCAATAACAGATGAGGCGAGATGGCTTGCGTGTAATGCTATTGATGTCCTTGAATCAGCAAAAACTTATAATAATCTCCAAGAAGCTGTCAAAAACAAATCCATTATGGTTGGAACCACAAGGAGAAAAGGCAGAAAGCGGGGTTTGATATTGACAGTTGAAGACGGCATAAAGCGGCTTTATGACCTTGCACAAAACAATGAAATAGCCATACTCTTCGGCAGGGAAGACAGGGGACTTTTTAATGAAGAAATTCAAGAGTGCGGATTTCTTATAACAATCCCCACGAGCAAAGAACAGCCTTCCCTGAACCTTGCCCATGCTGTATTAATAGTAGCTTATGAACTTTCAAAGGCAGAATATAAGAGTCCGGAGTTTGCAGGTGGAAAACTCATCAGGCAAGAGGAACTAATGACCTTATACTCAAGAGTATCTGATATTTTGAAACTCCTCGAATATATTCCTAATGGTGACAGGGACATTGAAAAGAAGATCATGCAGAACCTGAAGCATTTCATAGGAAGGGCAGGACTTACAGATTGGGAATTAAAGATGCTTCACGGCATATGTTCACAGATAGAGAAGAAGTTTATGCTGCCTTTTTAATCTCTTTTTCGAAGTTCAGCGCCTTTTTCGGGCAGGCAACCGTACAGGTTGAGCATTTAACGCAGTCATTATCGCCCATTACGCCTTGCTCCTTATACTGATACGGCTTTAACTGCATAGGACAGACTTTAGAGCATACTTTGCAGTCAACACACATTTCGCTGATATTAAGAGGATGTTTTCCCTCGGACATCCAATTGCTTATTGTTCCCATTGGGCATATATGGCACCAGATGCGGTGTTGATAAACGATGCCAAGTATTATCCCAATAGCGGTAGTAATGGTGAGAAGCTTCACCATTGCCATGCCTATTCCGTCTATATTCCCCCATGCAAAGTAAACTTGTATTCCAAGAACGCTTAGAAGCATACTTAACATGAATATGCGAACCCCTCTTTTTCTAAAAAAGGCAGGTATCCCTTTATTCCTGCTTATTTTCTGCAGAAAAAGGTCATAAAAACTGCCCCTTGGACACATCCAGTCACACCATGCCCTTCCTTTGTAAAAAGCAATTCCAACAGCGCCTATCATGCAGGCTAAAAGGAAAAAACCTAATTTAGGATAAAACCATCCTCCGATTACTACAAGCGGAAGTCCAAACCATGTATATGCCTGAAGTTTTGCCCTCTTCTTTTTAAAATTTAACAACATTTTTTGCCTCCTTCGGTCTCTGTTTTCTTTTTTTCTCCATATATGCAAGGAAAGTTTTCATATCGCACTTTCCGGTCTTTTTCTGAAATTCATAACACTCTGATAGAGAGGAACGATCATCCTTAAAAGTTTTATTATTCTTTAATTCTCCTTTCAATAAATCAATAAGCTCTCTTGTTGCCTTCGGGAGATTTTTTTTAATTGAATAAAATATTAATTTTCCATCTCTCCTTTCCTCAAGAAGCTTTGCACTGCTTAAAAGTGAAAGATTCCTTGATACGAGAGGCTGTGAAATTCCAAGAACTCCCATGAGCTGACAGACACAGAGCTCCCTTTCAGTCAGCAGCATGAGTATTCTCAGTCTCGACTCATCTGAAAGGAGTTTAAATATTTTTATCATCTCAATCATATAAATATATTTATATATGATTATATGAGAATTTGTCAAGAAAAATTTTTTATTGCATCCGGAAGCAAAAAATTGTACTCTGATTTTATGCCGATATTTGTAGTTCATGAACATCATGCAAGGCATCTCCATTTTGATTTCAGGCTTGAGATGTACGGCGTTTTAAAATCATGGGCTGTGCCTAAGGGGCATTCTATGAACCCGTCTGACAAAAGGCTTGCCATAATGGTAGAAGATCATCCACTTGATTACGGCGGGTTTGAAGGCGTAATCCCTGAAGGACAATACGGCGCTGGCGTTGTAGTCATATGGGATAAAGGCACATATAGATTGCTTGATGGAAACATTGATTCTGGAAAGATTGAATTTGAGCTAAAAGGGAAAAGGTTAAAAGGAATTTTTAGTTTTATAAAGATGAAGGGTAGAGAGAAGGAATGGCTTTTAATAAAGAAAAAGGATGAATACGCTGACCCATTTTTTCATCTTCGGACTGCGATTAAATAACTGTCATGTCACATAAAGCGGATTCTGCGCTCCTCACGCTGGAAAAAATCCTTAAAATGCTTGATATTAAAGGCTCTAAAGTTAGAATTTCAAGTTGACACGCCCTTTTATTTCTGTTAATTTTAGTTAATTCGTTTTTATGAAAGTTTTAGGCAAGAGGGAGGTGATCTTATAGATTATCCTTTTAACTGAGTCAGCACGAGAGAAAAATTCACAAACAACAAAAGGAGGGTTTGAATGCGAAAGTTTTTTATGTTCAGTTTGTTAGTAGTATCTCTGATCGTTTTTGCCGGGACTGCAAATGCAAAGCTTGCAGATACCCTTGATGAGCTGGAGAAGATGTATCCGTCAGCAGAGACATGTAAACAATGCCATGCAGACTTATTTGAGCAGTGGAACATGTCTGTGCATAAGGAGGCGGTTCTTCATTCACTTGGAGGTATAAACTCCTTTGTGATAAATGGCATTGGGAAAGAGCCTGAGAGGCGGAAGAGGCCTTTGAAGGCAGAGATGATGAAGTGTTTTACCTGCCATGCACCGCAGATGGCTGATGCATCTGATAAACTTGTTGCAGAAATAGTGGAAGCCATCAAAGTCGCCCCTAAGAAAGACGATCCAGGAGCAGCGGCGGCAAAGGCAAAGCTTGCAAGGCTCAATGTGAACTGCTATGTATGTCACAATATAAAGGCAGAGCATGCCCCTTCAGTTCCTGAAAAAGGCGCTATGTATGGATTGAAAGGCACAGGGAAATCTCCATTCCATGTAATCAAGAAAGGTGAATTTCTCGACAACGCGGTATTCTGCATGCAGTGTCACGGCGTCAGCACAGCGCCTGACGGTGAGCAGATAATGTGTAACTCACTTTCGCAGAGTTACAGGGATTCTTATGTGGCAGATGGCGGGCAGGAAACATGCCAGGATTGCCATATGAAAAAGAAGAACAGGGGACACACATTCCCTGGCGCTTATGTGCTTGATACCTTAAGGGAAGGCATAGGTCTTAAGGTCAATGCAAGGGCAATAAAGGATGCTGCCCCTGGTGTGGCGAAGTGGTTGCCAGCAGCAGCCCTTACCATTGATCTTGTAAACAATGCCGGCCACAGGATTCCTGACGGTTGACTTTGGACATCAAAGGTGATCATGGAAGTGATCGCGAAAGATAATGCTTCAGGGAAAGTAATTTGGAGTCAGAAGAAAGAGTATTTTGAACCTGGTCTCGATCTCGATGGAGACAGGAGATATGGCGCATGGCAGATGAAGGACATCCTTGACTTTACACTGCCGCCGAGGAGGACCACTACAGAGAAATACTATGCTGTATTTCCTGAAGGCGCTAATAAGATAGACCTTGAGGTGAAGGTTGTGTACTTCCATAAGGCAGGCACTGAATTTGTTGTTCATCACGACAAACGGACGCTGGAGTATAAGTAACAATCAAAAAAAGAGGAGGGGCAATGCCCCTCCTCTTTTTTTTTGGTTTTTTTATCTGTGCACTATATCGCTCAGACTGCTTAACTGTCCTACATAAACAAGAGCAAGTCTTATAACAAGCCCGCCTATGAGAACAAACCATGCGCTCAGGTGTACCCTGATTTTTGCAAATCCTGCTACCTCCATAACATCAAGAACGAGCGCAAGAGGCAAACCGATTCCAAGTGTAAAAACAGCTATCCAGAATGGGAAATAATAACCCGTTGTAAAAAATGGAGCGATGGCGTCAACATGAGGCGCCGTGGATGTGAGCTGTCCGTAAAAGAAAAGTATGATCACCACTATTTCTGAAGTTATAAGAGCGATATCCGCTTTTGTAAAGAAGAGTTTTTCCTTTGGATCTCTCGCTATTAATACGAGGAGCGCTGCGCCTGTTGAAAGACCTCCGTTCAAGAATAATATTGGCAGGAGGGCGCTGTTCCAGAGTGGTCTTGCAACAAAGCCGCTTAAAAGAACACCTGTGTAAATTCCGAGGAATATACCGAGCGCAAAGTTTGCCACGGCTAATTTGTTTCTGTATGCCGAGAGCTTAAAAGAGAAATCCTGAAGTTTTGGCCATTTGAGATAGTGCCTATACTGTTCAGGTATTGATGCGAGTGCCCATAATACGCTCACCGGGATTATGGCGCCTACACCCCATGCGCCCCATGACATAGGGGACATAGGGTTGAAGTTCAGATAAAACCAGAAGGAATTGAGCTTTCTCGTGAGGTCGAGGAATATGAAAAACATGCCTATGGAAAGCAGGATTGGCGCCAGAACCGGCGATAAGTAACAGCTGGCAGGACTCACTCCTTCTCCGGTAAGGGGTTTTGAGCGGAACTGTGAAATTGCTCCTAAAACCATCAGGCCTGCAACCATGCCTCCCAGGAACAGATAAACGGCTATAGTCCAGTTCCAGATGTCAAGATGAGGATATGTTATAGCATTTGCTCCTATAACTGAAATCTCTTTCATTTATTGCCTCCTATGCTAAAGGTTCAGGGTTGAGATAGAAAACAAAAGGTTTTGTGCCTGCCTCGGCGATTAGTACCCTTATATGTTTGTCAGCCTTTATTTTACTTACAGTGCTTTGAGGGTCGCCAAAGTCTCCGAATATCCTTGCTTTTGACAGGCATGTTGTAACGCAGGCAGGTTCTTTGCCCTCTTTAATCCTGTGTTCGCACAGTGTGCATTTGTGCGCAGCGCCTGTTCTCGGGTCAACAAACCTTGCGTCATATGGACAGGCAGCTATACACGCCTTGCAGCCGACGCATTTTTTCTTGTTAACCATCACGATGCCATCCTCTCTTTTATAGGATGCGCCTGTAGGACAGTTATAAACGCATGGCGCGTTGCTGCAGTGGTTGCATAACTCAGGCCTTAATTCCATTCGGAGTTTAGGGAATGTCCCCTCAACCAATTCAACTACCCTTGTCCTGTAATGCTCATCAGGCACATCGTTTTCCTTCTTGCATGCTACAACACATGCCATACATCCAATGCACCTGCTTTGATCTATTACCATTCCGTATCTCGGCATCTTAAGCCTCCTTCACTATCTTCACAAAGTTTACTCTCATGCCTGTTCCTCCCATTAATGGGTCAACTGCATATCTTGTGATAAGACCCTGATCATCTGCTCCCTTTTTATATGCCTTTTTCAGATCCTTTGAATTGTTGCCAAATCCATGAACTATAAAAACACAGTCTTCCCGTATCCTTTCGGTAGCTTTGAGTTTTATCTTATTGGATTTTACGCCGTCCTGGTTCACAAGCACCACATATTCGCCATTTTTAAGGCCCATCGCTTTTGCCCTTTTTGCGCTGACCCATGCTTCATTTTCCTTATAGAGTTCCCATAACCACTGGTTGTTTGTCGTCCTTGAGAATGTATGAAGCGGGCTTCTTCCGTAAATAAGCCGGAAATATCCGTTTGAAGGCGCTTCGGGTCTTTTGTATTTTGGCACAGGGTCAAAACCTTTTTCTTTTAGGGCTTTTGAATAAAGCTCGATCTTCTTTGAATCTGTATTGAAAACAGGTTCATTACCCGGGGCAATGAATGGATTTGCAGTATCCGGGAATGATATGGTTCCTTTTTCTTTTAGCGTCTCAAGCCTTATTCCCTTTGGTTCAAGCTGCTTTTTTAGGTAGTCCTCTATATCGCTCCATGGATAATATGCCTCAAGACCAAGTTTAATGCCCAGTTCCCTCGTTATCCACCATGAGGGTTTACTTTCATACATGGGATTAACTGCGGGCTGCCTGATGGTAACACTCAATGTTTTACCCTTGCTTACTTTTATGTCATCATATCTTTCAAGATATGTGCATTCAGGCAGTATTACATCTGCCCACTCTGTATGTTCAAATGGCAGTATGTCTACAACAACCATCAGGTCAAGATTTTTTATAGCCTCGATAGTCTCTTTCTGGTTCGGCAGGGTCTTCATCACATTGCAGCCGTTTGCGATCCATCCCTTAACAGGATATGGGTTTCCAGTTATGGTTGCCCTTCTCATGGCTGTTGTTGTTGCCTCTATCGCATATGGCCAATCTCCTGATAGCTTGTGTTTTTGTGGCTCTGGCATATCAGGAATACCAGGATATACAAGGGATAAGGAAGCCTTTGTAGGGAAATAATATCCGCCCTCTCTTCCCCATGAACCCATAAGCGCTGATAGGATTGCCATCGCCCTTGAGCGCTGTGTGTCGTCACCATACCATGAGGAATGTCTTCCAGGATGAATTAATACTCTGGGTTTATATCGGGACATCTCCCTTGCTGTTTCAACTATGAGGTCTGCTGGTATTTCGGTTTCCTTTGATGCCCATTCAGGGGTATAGTTTTTAACTTCCTCTTTTAATCCTTTAAGCCCCATTGCATATTTATTGATATATTCTTTGTCATAAAGATCTTCTTGAAGGATTATGTTTATCCATGACAGGAGCAGAGCCATATCTGTGCCCGGTTTGATTGGCAGCCACCATGTCGCTTTCCCTGCGGCAGTTGAGAACCTCGGATCAACAACTACCAGCTTTGCTCCCTTTGCTATGCCTTCAACAAACTCTTGAACCTGACTGTTGTGCACATTTTCTCCTAAATGAGAGCCTATAAGGACAATGAATTTACTGTTGGCAAGATCTATCTGTTCAGGAGAGCCGGGCCCGTCTCCAAATGTGAGCAAATAACCTATATCACGCGGTCCCCTGCACTGTGCAAATGAAGGCGCTGTATAGTTAGGACTGCCGTAGGCGTTCAGGATGTATTTCCAGAAGCTCCCTCCTGAGCCGTGAGAGATAAGGGCGACTGCCTCAGGCCCGTATTTTTCTTTAATTGATTTTAATTTTTCGGCAGTAAACCCGAGCGCTTCATCCCAGCTTACTTTTTTCCATTTTGGTTCGCCCCGTTTGCCAGTATTAAGCATAGGGTGTTTAAGTCTGTCTGGGTCATAGAGAGAACCCATTCCGGCATTTCCCCTTGCGCAGAGCTTGCCTTTACTTGCTGCATTTGCGGGATTGCCCTCAAGTTTTACTACCTTTCCATTCTCAACCTTTGCTATAGCCCCACAGTTCCAGAAACACATCTCGCAGAATGTTGTAACGTGGGAAACAACTTTTTCCGGCTTTTTGCCCATTGCCATTGCTGACTTGAAGATAGGGACGCTTGATGCGCCAGCAGCGGCAACGGCTGAGTACTTCAGAAAGTCCCGGCGAGTTAGGCTCATGTCCACCTCCGTAATTTTAATAGTATAGAATTTTCTAAACTTCTATACTGTAATAATATATTTAATATATAAAATTTTAGATATATTAGTCACTACATTTTTTATGCTTTTCAAAATAATTATGCTATAATACATAAATTTTAATCATTTGAGGGAGGGAAAATGCAAATCGGCATAGTTATTACTCAAACTGCCCATGCTAATAAAATTATTGACATTACCAGAGAGGCTGTCAAAAGGGGACATAAGGTGAGCATTTTTATGACAGATGATGGCATTTACCTGGTGAAAAACGCTGCGGTTGCAGATCTCAGAAATCTTGAAAACGTAGAGATGAGTCTATGCAATTTCAGCTTTAAGGGAAGAAACCTTGAAGATAGCGAGATCCCGGAAGGGGTTATTAACGGGACACAGTATCAGAACTCTTTAATTCATAACGAATGTGACAAGATCTTAATATTTTAGGGGGATATGATGGCAAGGAAAATAGCAATACTTATAAGAGACAGACAGGCTGAGGCGTTCAGGGTGAGCAGCGGTCTTATAATGATGGATGACCAGATTGATGTCTTTGTGCTTGACAAAAAGGTCTCAGGCGAAAACGCTGTGCAGCAGAACTTTGAACTATGCAAGGATATGGGGCTGAATATATATACCAATGTGAAGGGCAATGCTGATATTGAGTATATGCCTACAGAAGAGATGGCAAAAAAGCTTCTCGAGTATGATTTTATAGACCCATATTAAAAACATTGAGGAGGCAGGGATGAAAATCTTATATATATTAAAGAGAGAGCTTAATGAAACGGCAAGGACATTTCTTTCGGTTCACAGGGTGAACAATGATGTAACAGTAATTGATATTAATGATAAGTCTGCTGAAGAGATGCTTGACCTTATAGAGACGCACGACAGGTTAATTATGTGGTAGCTGTCAGGATATAAATAAAAAAGGGCAGGTCAAAAAGACCTGCCCTTTTTTATTATTAGATTCTAAATCCCTGAATAGCTCTCTGTCATACACTGATGCATATTCTTTGCGAGGGCAGCCATAAATATCAATCCCATCTGCACTTCGTGATCTTTCATCGTGGATATGAGATTTCTTATCCCAGGCTTTGGCGGTTCTATTGTGAATTGCTGGACGGTCTTCAACATGCACTTTGTCATGCTTCTAAGGAGATCCTGCACATGTGGTGTGGCAACCTCTTCAACGAATGTTGCCATGAATGTCGCCGTTCTCTGGACTATGCTCTCTGTCATTGAGTTTGTAAGGAATGTGAGCATGTAGGACGTCTCTGTTAATGCTTTTAGATTGCCGCTCTTTTGAAGCTCTTTCAAGCTTCTCACAGCCTCTACTATCGATGGGTCTGCTGATTCATTTGCAACATCCATAAGCCCGCCCATCATAGCAGCATTTCTTTCCATCATCTTCTCGGTGGCAGAGTTGAACATGAAAGAGATTGTGTCGGTTATCTCGAATAGATCTTTGAGCTTTCCTGCCCTGTGGACATTCTTTAATTCCTTAACAGTTGCAAGCACTTCAGGACTGGCAGCCTCGGAAGCTATTTCTACCAGGTCTGCCAGCGCTGTTGCATTTTTAGAAACCATAGTGTCTGTAAGACCGTCTTTCATAAAAGTGACGGCCTGTACTGTCTGGATAAACGAATCCATTACTCCTGACTCATGCAGTTCTGTCAAACGGTCCAACAGATGGTTAAGGGCGTCAACAGTCTTGCTGTCTGAAAGCTTTTCTGATATTGATCTGCTTATATCTTTTTGTTCTTCCATTTTATATGCCCCCCTTTACAGGATACCTCTCGCTGATAACCAGTAAAGCCTGTTATAGCCGAGTTTCATCCAGTGGAGCATTCTTGATGGTGGTGTAGGGCTCGGCGGTGTGTTGTAGTTAAACCACACATAAGTTGCCTCATCAAACCCGGTTTCCACAAAGCATACGACCTTGCCGTCATAATCAATGGATGAATCGCCTCCATTAATCTCTACGGAGAGCCTTTCTGCAACCACGTCTGCCTCAAAGTGGGCTGTTGAACCAGCCTTGCTTATAGGAATATTGGTGGTGTCTCCTACTACATAAACATTGTTATAACCCTCGTTTTTGAGTGTCTTCTTATCTGTCTTTATCCATCCGTCCTTATCAAGGCCTGAGTTGATGACAACTTCTGCGCCTTTGTGCGGCGGGATAGTAATTAGAAGGTCATAGTTTACCTCAGAGCCTTCCATTGAACGAAGGACTTTCTTGACAGGGTCAATTTCTTCCATGTTAAAGAGGGTTTCATATTTTATCCCTTTTTTCTCAAAGACCGGCACTGTCCAGTTGCTGACAGGCTCAAGCGCATGCAGTCTATTGATAGGATAGGTATAATATAGTTCAGTTTTATCGAGTATCCCTTTCTGCTTGAAATAGTCGTACAGCATAAAGGTCATTTCAAGCGGAGCGACAGGACACTTATGAGGCACTCCTACTGTTATTACAACCCTTCCGCCATCAAATGTCTTAAGGGCGTTACGGAGCTTTAAAGCTCCCTCAATGTCATAAAACCAGTGGGCGCCTTCCCTTAATCCGGGAATAAGATCGGGCATTATTCTTGATCCGGTTGCGATTACAAGATAGTCATACGGGAACTCCCTTCCGCTTTGTGTTATTACAACATTATTATCCCTGTCAATCTTCACCGCAGGATCCACGAAAAGGTTGATGTGCGGGTCGATCAAATCACTTTGTCTGCGCACAATCTCGTCTTCTCTCATTTTGTCAAATGGGATATAAAGGAATCCCGGCTGATAAATATGATCCGGTCTGTCTGTTATCATATTAATCAGTACCTTGCCGCTTATTAACTGGCGGTAAAGATTTCTTGCTAACAGATTAGCAGTAATAGTTCCTCCGGCTCCGCCGCCTATAATTACAATTCTTTTGCTCATATTACCTCCCCTTAAGTTTATTTTATTTTTTTAACAATTATTGCCCAGTGGTTTCCCCTTTCTTCAACGGCAATAAGTTCCTGTCCAACTTTTTTAATCCATGCTGGAGCATCAACAGTGGTGCCTTTCTCTGATGAAAGAATCTCAATCACTGTGCCGACATCTGCAGACTTTACTGCTTTAATCAACTCCATGAGAGGTCCCGGACATGCAGCGCCTCTCGCATCAATGCTCTGGTCAATCTTGACATCCGCCATTCTATTTCCCTCCTTCCATAATTGTAGTCTTATATAAAGCTTTTAATTATAATAATCAAATTTTCTCAAAGTCAAAGTCTAATTTTAATTATAAGATAGCTTATGTTAAGGCTTTGTAAAGAAAAGAATTATTTAAAAGATATAAGATATTGTCCCTTTTTTTAGTTGAAGTAAGAAGGACTCCGATTGCATAATCTT
>JASEGS010000025.1 GCA_030017995.1 Thermodesulfovibrionales bacterium | reverse complement strand
ATCTTAGCAGATTAAGGAATAAAAATGAATATTTCTTAGTGACTCATACATGCTCCCTGTTGCCTCACGTAAAAACCTATACGAAATAATAAATCGTTGACTTGTTCAAAAATAGGCAAGTATAATCATTACTTATGGAAGATACCAATGATCTCATAGAACAACGATTTAAAAAACTCAGCGATCTGCGCAATAGCCATATTGACCCCTACAACGGAAGATTTAATCCTGATTCACAGGCTGCAGAACTTCACGAAAAATATAAGGATGTCGGCAAAGAGGCATTAGAATCACACAATATAAATACATCTGTTGCAGGCAGAATAGTCGCAATGCGAGATTTCGGCAAGGCATCATTTGCCCATGTTCAGGACACTTCTGGCAAGATTCAGTTATATCTGAAAAAGGATATCCTCAATGACAAGTTTGATCTTATAAAAAAGCTCGACATTGGCGATATAGTCGGCGTTAACGGCAGACTTTTCAGGACAAAGACCAATGAGCTTACAATTGAAGTCAGAGATTTCGTCTTCCTGAGCAAATCCCTGAGACCTTTACCGGAGAAATGGCATGGTCTGAAAGACATTGAGACGAGATACAGGCAGAGATATGTTGACCTTATTGTGAATCCTAATGTGAAAGACGTATTTACCAAAAGGGGCATTATTATAAAAGCAATAAGGGATTTTTTAGAATCCCATGGGTTTATAGAAGTGGAAACCCCCATGATGCATCAGATCCCCGGAGGCGCTGCTGCCAAGCCTTTTAAGACTCATCACATAGCGCTCGGAATCGACCTTTATTTGAGAATTGCTCCTGAGCTTTATTTAAAAAGACTTCTTGTAGGAGGGTATGAAAGGGTTTTTGAGTTAAACAAGAATTTCAGGAATGAAGGCATATCAACCAAGCACAACCCTGAATTTACCATGCTTGAATTCTACATGGCATACAAGGACTACAATTTTCTCATGTCTTTTACAGAAGAAATATTCAGTCATGTCGCAAGCAGAGTGATCGGAACACTGAAAGTCCCGTATGGCGATGCAATAATAGATCTCACTCCTCCGTGGCCAAGAGTACCGATGCTCGATGCCATGAGGCAGAAGGGAGTGCCTGAGGAGGCAATAACAGATCCTCTTAAAGCAAGACAATGGGCGGAATCAAAGAAGATAGATATAGACAAAGGGGCTTCCCATGCAAAGGTGCTGGATGAAATATTTAAGGAATTTGTTGAGCCTGATCTGGTGCAGCCTGTTTTTATAATAGATTATCCGGTAGAGCTGTCGCCTCTTGCAAAGAGAAAGCCTGATAATCCAGAGCTTGTAGAGAGGTTTGAACTGTTTGTTGCCGCAAGAGAGATCGCCAATGCCTTCTCAGAATTAAACGATCCTGTAGACCAGAAGGAGAGATTTTTAAAGCAGGTCGAGGCAAAGACAAAAGGCGATGAAGAGGCCCACTGGATGGACGAGGACTTTGTAAGGGCGCTGGAGTACGGTATGCCGCCTGCAGCAGGTGAGGGCATAGGCATAGACAGGCTGGTTATGCTCCTTACTAATTCCCAATCTATAAGAGATGTGATTCTTTTCCCCCAATTAAAACCAGAATGAACCTTCCTTATCAATTGTTCATCGCCTTAAGGTATCTCAAGTCAAAGAAAAAACACAGAGGCGTGTCTTTTAATGCGATAATATCCATTTGCGGCGTTGCTGTTGGCGTGATGGCGCTTCTTGTAGTCCTTTCGGTTATGAGCGGCTTTCATGAAGACCTTCAGAAAAAGATATTGGGAGCCAATGCGCATGCTGTTGTTCTCAGTTACAAGGGCGGAATAGACAATTATAAATCTTTGATGGACAAACTGAAGAATGAGCCTCATATTGTTGCTGCTGCGCCTTTTGTTCTGGGGCAGGTTATGGTCTCTTCAGGCAAGAAGGCTCATGGCGTTTTCATGCGGGGCATAGAGCCTTTTGCAGAAAGAAAGACGACAGATATTTTAAATCGTATAAAAGAGGGCAGTATTGAAGACTTAATATCAGAAGTCAGAAATAAAGAACAAAAAGAGAAAATTTCTAAACTCAAAACCCCTGACCTTGAACTTCAATCTGTTCCATGGATAATACTCGGTAAAGAGCTTTCAGCAATGCTTGGTGTATTTACAGGAGACACAGTTAATGTGCTCTCGCCTGTTGGGGAAATAGGACCTCTTGGAATGCTGCCGAAGATTAAACAATTCAGGGTTATTGCTGTATTTGAGATGGGCATGTTCGAATACGACGCCAATCTTGTGCTTACAGATATAGGCTCAGCTATGGATTTTTTTGGATACGGCAGTTCTGTTACAGGCATTGAATTAAGACTTGATGATATATATAAAGCTCCGTTGGTTCGTGAATCGGTAAACAAGAGGCTGGACAGTCCTTATTATGTGAAAGACTGGATGCAGATGAACAGGAATCTGTTTTCTGCGTTAAAATTGGAAAAGTTCGCAATGTTTATTATACTTATACTGATAGTTCTGGTTGCCTCTTTTAATATTGTGAGCACTCTTATGATGAATGTTATGGAGAAACAGAAGGAAATTGCAATTTTAAAGGCTATGGGTGCAACGAACAAGGGCATAATGATGATATTCGTATTTCAGGGGCTGCTGATAGGAATTATAGGCACTGCAATAGGAGTGACAGGCGGATACATTCTCGGCAAGGTGATAAACAATTATGAGATTATAAGGCTTCCGGCGGATGTGTATTATCTGAGCAAGCTGCCTGTAAAAATGAAGTTTTTTGATTTTATTGTGGTCTCTCTGTCAGCAGTTGCCATAAGTTTTCTATCTACTTTATATCCTTCATATCACGCAGCTAAGTTAAACCCTGTTGAGCCGTTGAGGTATGAGTAAAATGAGAAATATTAATACAGAGGGGGCAAGGTAATGTGCAAATTATTTAAAAGACTGCTTTGTATAATTATAATCTCATGGATAATATTCATACTTATTGCGGTATTTGGCGGAGGAGAGAAATTCAGGTGGATCGGGGAAAAGACAGGCGGAGTGATACAAAAGTGGAGCGATAAACTTGCTGACAAGGCTGACAATGTCAGTAAAAGGGTGAGTGAATATAAAGAGAGGATAAGAAAAAAAATGCAAAAGAAGGGGATTCAAGAATACGATAAATGAGGGAACTCATAAAGATAGAAGGGCTTGAAAAGTCATATTTTACACCTGCTGGTGAGTTGAAGGTCTTAAAGGGTGTTGACGGTATTTTTAACGAAGGAGAAATAGTCAGCATAGTCGGCGTCTCAGGGGTCGGGAAAAGCACTTTTCTGCATATCCTCGGAACGCTTGATAAACCCACATCTGGCAAAGTTCTTTATAAAACAAACAAGGGGTCTGAGATCGATCCTTTTTCTTTAAGCAATGGTGAACTGGCAAGCTTTAGGAATAAGGCAATCGGTTTTGTTTTTCAGTTCCACTATCTCCTGCCTGAGTTTAGCGCCCTTGAAAATGTAATAATGCCGGGAATGATAAGTATGGGGTCAAGGGGTCAAGGTATAAAGGAGTCAAGGTATAAAGAGTTTTATGAAAAAGCTGAAAGACTCTTGGATGAACTTGGGATATATGCAAGAAAAGACCACAAACCCGGTGAACTGTCAGGGGGCGAACAGCAGCGGGTTGCTGTTGCAAGGGCATTGCTTCTTGAGCCGAAATTAATCCTCGCTGATGAACCCACCGGCAACCTTGATGCTGCAACAGGTGATGAGCTTTTCAGAGTTTTAAAAGGTATTAATGAAAAGAGCGGAGTAACTTTTATTATAGTTACACACAATGAACAGATGTCCAGAAAATGTCGCAGGACATTAGAAATGGTTGATGGAAGGCTAATAGATAGGTTATGATATAAACCAAAAATTTTCCGGGGGTATAGTCATTAAGCTCATATTACCTGATGGCACAGAGAAAGAAATAGAGCCATCTGATTTAAAAAAACATGTAGAGTCTTCAAATGCCGTTGCGGTTAAAGTCGGCGGCGATTTGAAAGACATTGCCTCCGTTGACAGCATAGATCCGCTATCCGAAGTAGAACTTATAACCTTTGATTCAAAATACGGCAAAGAAGTCTACCGTCATAGCGCATCGCATATAATGGCGCATGCTGTGAAGGATATGTTCCCTGATGCAAAGCTTGCAATAGGTCCTGCTACAGAAGAGGGCTTTTATTATGATTTTGACAGGAATGTTCCTTTCACTCCGGATGACTTGGAAAAGATAGAAAAAAGGATGAAGGAAATAATAAAGAAGAACAGCCCTTTTAAACGCAGGGACATTACAAAGGCAGAAGCAATAAAGCTATTCGAGAGAATGGGAGAAGACTATAAGGTGGAACTCCTTAAAGAAATACCTGATGATATTGTGTCCACATATGAAGAAGATGGATTTATTGACCTGTGCAGAGGTCCTCACTTGTTAAAAACAGGCAAGGTAAAGGCTTTCAAACTATTGAGTATTGCGGGCGCATACTGGCGCGGTGATGAAAAGAACAGGATGCTCCAGAGGATTTATGGCACAGCCTATGATAATAAAGAGGATTTGCAGGCATACTTGAATTTCCTTGAGGAAGTCAAGAAAAGGGACCATAGAAAACTCGGCAAGGAACTTGATCTCTTCAGTATCAGCGATGATATAGGTTCAGGGCTTGTCCTGTGGCATCCAAATGGAGCAATAATAAGAAAGACCATCGAGGATTTCTGGAGGAATGAACATTTAAAGGCTGACTATAAAATGCTCTATACTCCTCATATTGCAAAGTTGAATCTCTGGCAGAGAAGCGGTCATTGGGACTTTTACAGGGAAAATATGTATTCCCCTATGGAGATAGAAGGGGTTGCTTATGAGTTAAAGCCAATGAACTGTCCTTTTCACATTGATATTTATAAAAGCGCACTAAGGAGTTACAGGGATCTGCCAATCAGGTATGCTGAACTCGGTACGGTTTACAGATATGAGAGATCCGGTGTCCTTCATGGTCTTTTGCGGGTGAGGGGATTTACGCAGGATGATGCCCATATATTCTGCAGGGAAGACCAGATAGAGAATGAAATTTTGAACATACTTGAATTTACGCTTTTTATTCTCAGGACATTTGGGTTTGAATCTTACGACATATATCTTTCGACCCGCCCTGAAAAATATGTGGGCTCTCTTGATAACTGGGAAAAGGCTACTAATGCGCTGAAACATGCCCTTGATAAAAAGGGTCTTGCTTATCAGGTAGACCCCGGAGAAGGCGTTTTCTACGGCCCGAAAATAGATATAAAGATAAAAGACTCTTTAAACAGGTCGTGGCAGTGCAGCACTATTCAGGTTGATTTCAATCTTCCCGAAAGATTTGATGTGACCTACAGGGGAAGTGATGGTAAAGACCACAGGCCGATAATGATTCACAGGGCATTGATGGGCTCTTTAGAGAGGTTTTTTGGTATACTCATTGAGCATTATGCAGGTGCTTTCCCCTTATGGCTTTCACCTGTTCATGTTGTTGTGCTTACGATAGCGGAGAGGCATGGAGATTATGCGAATGAGATATACAGTGAGTTGAGGGGCGCTGATATAAGGACAGAGATGAATCTTGAAAACGAAAAGATAGGATATAAAATAAGAGAAGCTGCGCTCAAGAAAATACCGTATCTTATTATAATAGGCGACAAGGAGGTCGAGGAAAGGAAAATAACAGTCAGAAAGAGAAACGGTGAAAACATCAGACCGTTTACAATAGGGGAGTTTGTCGGCATAGTAAAAAAAGAGGCAGACAGCAGGCAATAAACAGCGTAAAGAATAGAAAAAAATGTATCATTCTATTCGTTGTTTGCTGTATACTGTTTACTAAAAATGGGGGTGATAGCATAAGTAAGGATATCAGAATTAACGCAGGCATCAAAGCTAAAGAAGTAAGGCTCATTGATGAAGAGGGCAGACAGCTTGGCATTGTATCAACTCATGAAGCGATCCGGATAGCGAAGGAAAGGGATTATGACCTTGTTGAGGTCGCTCCTGGCACCACCCCGCCTGTTTGCAGGATTATGGATTATGGTAAATACAAATACCAGATGTCCAAAAAGCACACTGCCAGAAAGACCATGGATGTCAAAGAGGTGAAGATAAGACCTCAGATAACAGACCATGACTTGCAGTTGAAGGTGAGGAACATCCGGAGGTTTTTGGATGATGGCGATAAAGCAAAAGTTACAATGTTTTTCAGAGGGCGCGAGATCGTCAGGCCGGAGATTGGAATGAAGTTGTTTGACAGGATACTTGAACTGCTCACGGATAAATTTAATGTGGAACAGTCTCCAAGGCTTGAGGGCAAAAGTATCACAATGGTGGTAGCGCCATCGAGTAAGTAAAAACGTAAAACGAGATAGAGAAAAATTATATATTACTCATTACGGACTACGCATTATAGATCACGAAATAGCGAAAGGAGGATATAAAGATGCCTAAACTCAAAACACATAGAGGGGCTGCCAAAAGATTTAAGGTAACAGGCACCGGTAAGATAAAAAGGTATAAGGCATATAAGGGCCATCTTCTGACAGGCAAATCTTCAAAAAGGACAAGGGGATTGAGGAAGAGCGGTCTTGTGCCTGATGTGCAAGTTGAAAATGTAAAGAAATTATTGCCGCATATGCTTTAATCGCCTCAATATCCCATTTAAAAAACTTGACTAAACCTAAACACATTTATTAATCTATTCCTTTTCAGGAAAAGAAACAAGGAGGAAATAAATGCCGAGGGCAAGGGGCGGTTTTAAGACAAGAAAATATCATAAAAAGGTTCTTGATAAAGCAAAGGGGCAGTATGGCGGAAGGAGCTGTGTTTACAAGGTAGCAGCTCAGGTTGTAGACAAGGGACTTCTTGCGGCATACAAAGACAGAAGGCTTAAGAAAAGGGAGTTCAGGGCATTATGGATTGCCAGAATAAATGCTGCTGTAAGGGCGCTCGGCATATCCTACAGCCAGTTTATGAACGAACTGAAAAAGGCAAATATTGCTCTGAACAGAAAAGCCCTCGCTGATCTCGCATATAACGATCCTAAATCATTCAGCAATCTGGTAAATCAAGTGAAGGGTTAAAGAGTTATGGAGTTAAAGAGGCGAAGACCTATTCAGCCTGACTCCTGAACTCTTTAACTCTTTAAGTCTTTAACTATACCTATGGAAGACCTGAAACAAACATTTCTTGATGAAATAAAATCTGTTGAGGGTCTTGTTGACCTATCCAACCTTAAAATCAAATACTTAGGCAAGAAGGGCATTATAACAGCCCAGTTGAAAAAACTTTCCTCAATCCCGCCGGCAGATCGCGCTTTGTTCGGAAAGAAGATAAACGATATAAAGCAGTTTATGGAGACCGAGATAGATGTTCTCGAATCCAGACTGAAAGGCGAAGAGCTGAAGAGACAACTGCTTTCAGACTCGATTGATGTTACATTGAGCGGCAAATTTGTCTCTTTCGGCAGGGAGCATCCGATCAATAAAACCCTTTCTGAGATAACTGATATATTTGTGAGAATGGGATTTAGTGTTGAAGAAGGGCCTGAGATAGAGTTGGATTATTATAACTTCGAGGCATTGAATATCCCAAAAGACCATCCTGCACGGGACATGCAAGACACATTCTATGTCAGCCCGGACATTGTATTGAGAACCCATACATCTCCTGTTCAGGTAAGGGTAATGGAAAAAAGAAAACCTCCTGTGAGGTTTATAGCTCCCGGCAAGGTTTACAGGTGCGATGCGGATGTGACGCATACTCCCATGTTCCATCAGATCGAGGGTCTTATGGTGGATAAGGGCATTAACTTCAGCAATCTCAAGGGAGTGCTCGTGACATTCCTCCATCATATGTTCGGTCCTGATACGCCAGTGAGATTTAGACCGAGCTTTTTTCCATTTACAGAGCCGTCTGCTGAGATTGATATCGGATGCATCATATGCAACAGCTCAGGATGCAGGGTATGCAAGAATTCTGGCTGGCTCGAGATACTCGGCGCTGGCATGGTGAACCCGAGGGTCTTTGAGCATGTTGGATACGATCCTGAAGAGTATTCAGGCTTTGCTTTTGGTATGGGCATAGAGCGTATCGCGATGCTTAAATATTCTATAGATGACATAAGATTGTTTTATGAGAACGATATTAGATTTCTGAGGCAGTTTTGATGAAAGTCTCTTTTGAATGGCTTAAAGAACTTATTAACATCAAGGACAGCGCCGATGAAGTAGCTCACAGACTTACAATGATAGGCCTTGAAGTTGAGGCTATGGAGCAGGTGAACGATGATATTGTCTTTGAGGTCAATGTTACACCGAACAGACCTGACTGCCTGAGTATCGTAGGAATAGCGAGGGAATTGTCTGCTGCTTACGGGGTCGCGTATGAGTTGCCTGCGCATGATATTGCCGCAGAAACAGGCGAGCTTAACTTTAATGTTGACATTCTCGATAAAGAACTCTGCAATCGTTATGCAGGAAGGATTGTGAGAAATGTAAAGATATGTGAATCTCCTGAGTGGCTGAAAAAGAGGCTTGAAAAATGCAACATCAGGCCCATCAATAATGTGGTTGATGCAACAAATTATGTCCTGCTTGAATTCGGACATCCCCTTCATGCCTTTGACTTAAAAACAATAAAAGGTAATTGTATCCGTATTGGCACTTGCAGGACCGTAAAAGGGCAGGCTGCAAAGATCAAGTTCAAGACACTTGACGGCATTGAGCGTGAAATGCCTGATGATTCTCTTTTGATATGGGATGCTGAAAGACCCATAGCTATTGCCGGGATTATGGGCGGCATTGAGACAGAGGTAAGCGATTATACAACCGATATATTTATAGAGAGCGCTTATTTTGAGCCAACAAACATAAGAAGGACATCAAAGTCCATTGACCTTAAAACAGAGTCTTCGTACAGATTCGAGCGCGGCACAGATATAAAGATGCTCAAAAAGGCGCTTGACAGGGCTGCATATCTTATGAAAGAGACAGCAGATGGAGAAATTTATGGAAAGATCGATATATATCCGAAGAGATATATTCCGCCGAAGATACAGGTAAGATACGAAAGAGTAAACAGGGTTCTTGGATTGAAGCTTGCTAAAAAGGAAATCCTCGCTTGCATAAACAAGTTAGGCCTTGATATTGAAGAGGTCGATGCCAATACCTTCAAGGCAAAGCCTCCGACATACAGAAGGGATTTAAAGAGGGATGCCGATATTATAGAAGAGATTACGAGATTTTACGGCTACGACAGGATCCCGGCAGAATTGCCGAAAGCGACCATAGGGATAGATAGTCAAGAGTCAAGAGTCAGGGGTCAAGAGTCAAAAATTAAAAATAATATTAAAGAATCATTTTTGAGGTCAGGGTTTACAGAGGTGATCAATTACAGCTTTATGGATGCAAAAGATCTTGATATTCTCAACATTGCAGCGGATGACGAAAGAAGATGCCTTGTAGATATACGGAATCCATTAAGGGCCGAAGATGCGCATATGCGAACAACCCTTATCCCTGCATTAATAAAGAATGTTATATATAATCTTTCGCATGGAAATAGGGAACTGAGATTCTTTGAGACAGGAAGGGTTTTTATAAACATAAGTCAGGATAAGAACTCAGGACTTCCTTTGGAGAAAGAACATGTTGGGATTATTTATTATCATGAAAAAAGCAGGACGCTCTATAAGGATGAGACACAGGTCTTTTATATTGTTAAGGGAATTATCGAGGCTATATTTAATGACCTCAAGATTTATGATTATTCGTTTAAAAGGTCATCTGAGCCGTTCCTTCATCCCGGTCAATCTGCTGATATATTTATTGGAGACAACAAGATAGGCTATGCAGGCATAATGTCTCCGGCAATTGTAGACATTCTTGATATAAAGGCGCATAGGCCCTTTATTGCCATTGCAGAGATAGACATTGATCGCTTAGTCCCATATGCGATGCAGGTGGTTCAATATAGGTCGCTGCCAAAATATCCGCATATTGAGCGTGATACAGCCTTGCTGGTGGATGTTTCTCTTGAGGCATCAGCCCTTATGAAATGGCTCAGATCATACTCTTCGGAACTTATAGATGATATTAGCATCTTTGATGTCTATCAGGGCAAAAACATCCCAGAAGGCAAAAAGAGCATTGCATTCAATGTGCGTTATAGGGCATCGGACAGGACATTGAATGATGACGAGATCGATGTAGTGCACAAATCTCTGGTGGCTTATATAAGCGAAAAGACAAAGGGGCAGTTACGAAGTTCATAGCTCATGGCTCATGGTTTATAGTCTTTTGCTATGAGCTATCAGCTACGAACCATGAACTATTTTATATCCCGCTTTTTCGATTGCTGCTATGATGTCTTCCTTCCTAACCTTTGATTCGTCGAACTGAATAGTGGCGCTGCTAACAGCCACATCGGACCTTGTAATGCCTGCAACTGCATCGATGGCCTTTTTTACTCTCATCACGCAATGCTGACAGCTCATGCCCTCGATCTTTAATGTTATCTCAGCCATATAACCTCCTTTTGAAGTGCTAACCCTGATTGTTCGCGATAACTAAGGCTGAAGACAAAGCATTGAAGCGACTTCGACAGCTCAAGCGTGACACGGATGTCTAAGCGGGCTGTCGTAGCTTCGGAGGAGGGCTGGATGCCCTCCGAGAATGAAGCTGAGATGCTTTGCCTAACATGGTTTATGAATAATAACTAAGTTGACAATGCTTTCTTAATTGCTAATGCGATGGTTTTAGCTGTGAAAGGCTTTTGAACAAAGCCTTTAGCCCCGCCGGCTTCAGCGTGGAAATCGTCCATTACTGCTGTTACGGTTTGTCTGAGCTTCAGGAATGCAAGGGCTGACAGCACAAGTATCGTCAGAACGATAGGAATAAGTACTTTTATTGTGATGCTCTTTTTGCCCATATGTATCTTTTCTCCTGTTTTTTAGAGATTATATTAAAAAATAACATAGAGGGCAAGAAGAAAAGTTCTTGTGGACATTTATCTGTTTTTATGATTAAGTTTTATTATGGTTACGGGCGTTGACTTGTCATCGATCAAAAATGCAGCAGCAAGAATAACACCGTATATCCATAAGACTCCCCTTATGTATTCCAATTCCTTCAGCAAAATGTTTGATGCGGAGGTTTATATCAAGGCAGAAAATCTCCAGAAGACAGGGTCTTTTAAGGTTAGGGGAGCATTCAACAAATTAATCACTCTTAAGGCAGAAGAGGTCATCGCTGCATCCATGGGCAATCACGCTCAGGGGGTAGCCTTTGCTGCAAAGTGTCTTGGCGTAAAAGCAAAGATAGTCATGCCTCTGTCAGCTTCCATTGTTAAACAGGAGGCAACGAAGGAATACGGAGCAGAGGTTTTATTATATGGTGAATGTCTCAGCGATGCGCTCAATTATGCGCTCTCACAGAGGGGTTATGAATTCATCCATCCCTTTGATGACGAATATATAATTGTGGGTCAGGGGACTATAGGAACGGAGATATTAGATGAACTAAAGGACATAGATGCTGTTGTCGTGCCTGTTGGAGGAGGAGGGCTTATTGCAGGAATTTCGATTGCTGTTAAATCCCTTTCTCCTAAGACAGAGGTTATCGGAGTTCAGACCGTGTGCGCATCATCAGTTCATGATTCATTCCATTCAAAAGAGATCATAGAAAGAACGCCGCAGCCTACTATCGCGGACGGCATATCTGTAGGAAGAGCGGATAAAAAGACGATTGGGATTATCAGGCAGTATGTGGACGATATCCTTACTGTTTCCGAGGAGTCTATAGCTCAGGCAGTGCTGCTTTTTATGGAGAGGAAGAAGTTGGTTGTGGAAGGAGCTGGAGCAGTTCCGCTCTCGGCTTTAGCAGAACAAAAAGAAAGGTTCAGGGGCAAGCGGGTTATTCTTGTGATAAGCGGCGGTAATATTGACTTTACTCTTATCGACAGGATAATCCATAAGGGCCTCGCTGCAAGCGGCAGAATAGGGGTATTAAAGGTGGTTGTAGCTGATGTGCCGGGGAGCCTTCATAAACTGACAGGTGCTATAGCCTTACAGCGCGGGAATATATTGAATGTTGTTCATGAAAGGCTTGCAGAGGAGATACCCATAGGCAAGACAATGGTGATATTTACTGTGGAGACGAGAGGACACGGGCATCTCGAAGAGATAAAGGACAAAATAAGGCATGAAGGTTTTGAAGTTATTTAAGCAGGATTAAGATGGGAGAGATAATTCATTATCTCTGATTCAAAGTTGTCACTTAGGATGCCGCTGCCCATTGCTTTCTTTATCTCCTCAATGCTCCAGGACCTCACTTCATCTATCTCTTCTTTGTTAAATGCAAAAGGTCCGTTGTGGATACATGAATGTGTATATACGAGTTCACTTTCGTAAGGGTTTGAATGTATGTATGAGTAAAGAAATTTTATGCTGTCAGAGATAATGCCAAGCTCTTCTTCCATTTCCCTCTTAGCAGACTCTATCAAATCCTCTTCAGGTGAGATATGTCCTCCAACTGATGTATCCCATTTCCCTGCAGCCACATCCTTATTCATTGAACGTTTTTGCAAAAGAAGGTCTCCGTTTTCATTAAATACAAGCACATGAACTACCTTGTGGAGGAGGGAAGGATTGCCATGGATTTCTGAACGGGGCGCAAGCCCTATGGTATTGCCATGTCTGTCAACTATTTCCAAAATCTCTTCCTGCATGATTAAAAATAACAGAAGAATAATTTTTTAGTAAAGTTTCATATGCTAAAATAACAGCAATGAAAGGCTTTTCTGCATTTTTGCACAAACTTATAGCCACTGTTTTTTTTGTCGGCTATATCCCCTTTGCTCCGGGCACATTCGGGAGTCTCGCAGGGTTTTTATTTATATGGCTTATCAAGCCGTCCGCCGTTTATCTGTTATCCATTATTGTCGTTGTATTTTTCCTCGGGATATGGAGTTCCAAACGAGCCGAGGCATTATTCGGCGTCAAAGACAGTAGCCCGATAGTTATTGACGAATTCGCGGGCTACCTTGTCTCTGCGGCATTTCTTCCAATGAGTGCGGGATATCTTATTGCGGCTTTTTTTCTATTTAGGTTTTTTGATATTTTCAAACCACCGCCTATTAGGAGCCTCGAAGGATTTAAGGGCGGCATTGGCATAATGCTTGACGATATCGTAGCCGGCATATTCGCCAATCTTGTGTTGCAGATATGGAGGCTCTTATGAGATGCTTCATTGCTGTAGATATATCAGAGGAGATAAGGGAGAAGATCAGCAAGGTTGTTGAAGATGGTAGGATGAATTCAAGGGGCATTAGATGGGTACCTATTGAGAATATCCACCTCACGCTTAAGTTTTTAGGGAATGTGGATGAGAAATTGATACCAGATATAGAGAAAGGACTTTCATCAGTATGCGTGAACCATGCCTCGTTCACTATTAATATCCGTGGCACAGGCGCATTCCCGAGCTTTAAATATCCGAATGTATTATGGGTAGGAATAGATAAATCAGACGAATTAAAAAAACTTTATTTTGATATAGAAGAGGCGATGTTTTCGCTTGGATTTGAAAGAGAGGGCAGGAATTTTTCTCCGCATTTAACTATAGGAAGGGTAAAGGACAGAAAGGGCATTGAGCCAGTAATGGCGGAACTCTATACATTTAAGGATACATTTTTTGGTAGTATAGAAATAAAAGAAGTTCTGTTCATGCGGAGCGTTTTAAAGCCCACAGGCGCAGAATATTCAAAGATGGCAGGATTTAAATTGTTCCCGAAGCAAATATGAAAAGAGATGAATGCAATGCAATCATTTCCTGAATTTATTCCTGTAACCATTGACAAAAGTCATATAATCACTATTGGCGAAAGGCTTTATGCCGAAAGCATAGAGTTTGTAAGAGAGCTTGTTAATAATGCATATGATGCCGATGCGACTTTAGTTGAGATTATTGTCTCCGAAGATTCGATAGAGATACGGGATAATGGAAGCGGAATGGATATTGAGGGACTGAGGCAGTATTTTAATATAGGCTCGCAGCAGAAACTTTATTCCCCAAAATCTCCAATATATAACCGCGACAGAATCGGGCAATTCGGCATTGGAAAATTTGCGAGTCTTTCAGCATGCAAACGATTTGAGGTTATTACAAAGAGGGATGAATTTGTCGGGAGGGTCATATTTGATAAAGAACAGTGGGAGAAGACAGGCGATATATGGCAGCTTCCCCTTGAGATACTATCGTCTGACTTTAGGAAACAGAACGGCACAACGGTTATCCTAACAGGCCTTGATAAAAGATTTGAGCCAAAGGACATTGAGACAAAGATAATAGAAGGCACGCCGATTAAGGCTCCTCATTTTAGAGTAAGGATAAACAATCACACTGTAACTCCGCGAAGCCTATCAGGCCATAAAATGCCATTCCTTGAAGGGACGCAATTTGGCGCTATAAGCGGTGAGATAATTATTCTTCCTGAAACAGCATCCACGCTGCAGGATTTAGGCATTGAGATAAAGGTCAAACAGGTCACTGTGAGAAGAGAACTCTTTGGCATGGAGACATGGGGAAAGGCAATGGCAAGGGTGAGGGGAGAGGTTAATGCTGACTTTCTCCCTATAACCAGCGACAGGACAGGATTTATAAAAGACAGCCCGGAATATCAATCGTTCCTGTCAGTTATGGGAGGTGTAATGGATGCTGTTAAGTTATCTCTTCAGAAATTAACAGTAAAGAAAGAGGGTGCAAGGGTCAGCCGGGCGCTTAAAGAGGCGCTTCAAAGGATATATAAGGCATTGGCTGTAAATCCTGATTTATCTCCATTCGGTGCGCTTCCCATTGGAGAGGAGATAAAAGGCATTGGCAGCGCTGCTGAGGTTTTACATAAAAAAGAGGGCGTTAAAGAGGAAAAGATAAAGACAGAGGAAAAACCAACGCCACCTGAAAAAAAGAAAAAGAAGAAAAAACCAAAGGTCAAAAAGCTCACGCCAAATGCCATTATAAAGAGGATAAAGTTTGGAGAGACAGGAGTGTCATGCGTTGTGGACAGCTTTGGAGAAGATGGGCCAGAGACATTTTCTGAGGAGACGACTATCTATATAAACCGCGACCATCCGCTGTATAAAAGAGAGTCGTCAAAGGTTGATACACATGTGCTGAATCTTGCAAGGCTCATCACTCAGGAAATTGCCCTTATGAAAGACCCCAGAAATCCAAGACAGGCGTTTGAAAGGCAAAGCAAACTTCTTAAAGATGCGTTTATTGAGAGAAGTGGGTAAGTCGTAACTATCAGCAACAGAATAATGAAAATTAGCCTTCCAGCCTTGCCTCAAGCTCTGATTTGAAATCCTTATAGGGTTTGTCTCTGCGAATTCAAGCTTTTTCCTGTTTTCATCCCATGCCATGCCTTCATGCGCCTTGTCATCTTTAATTTCTACGATGAGAATATCAGGTTATAACGAACATGTTTTTGACACGATTATTTTCTCTTTGTTATGATTTAGCTATGAAAGAGACTACCGCAAACTGGTTATAGTATGATTTAAGAACTGCCGAGACATTACTGGGAGGTAAAAGATATATCTATGTTGTTTTTATGTGTCATCTTTCGGTGGAAAAAATTCTGAAAGCAATATTATCTGAAAAGTTTAAAGCATTGCCGCCATACACCCATAATCTTAACAGA
Organism: Thermodesulfovibrionales bacterium; assembly: GCA_030017995.1. GTDB lineage: Bacteria > Nitrospirota > Thermodesulfovibrionia > Thermodesulfovibrionales > Dissulfurispiraceae > JASEGS01. Next base: position 11,521 of record JASEGS010000025.1, on the reverse strand, counting down.
CTTATAGAGTTAGGGAATATAGCCTTGCCAGAGAACTATAAGGCATTTATTGATAAGATAAACCTTCAGAGTGTCCCAACAAGATACCCTGAAGACATCAGAAGACTTTCAAAAGAATTTAATAAGAAAATTGCTGAAGATTATCTGAAGCAATCAAAAGGGATAATTGCATGGTTAAAGAAAAATATACCAGAACTGAAATCAAAAAATTAGTAAAGACATTGGCTGTAGAGCTTGAGAAAAACAGGATAAAAGTTGCCAAGATAATCCTTTATGGCTCTTACGCAAGAGGCAACCCGCGAGCTTATTCAGACATAGATATCGCTATTATCTCTCCAACATTTAAAGGCAAACCACTGCTTGCGATACAGGAGCAATTGTCGAAGATATTATCTAAATATCTTGCCGTGGTAGAGCCAATAGGATATTCTTACGAAGATTTCAAGACTGCTGCGCCTGAAACATTATTAGGAGAAATAAAAAAATCTGGGAAAGTCTTATACTCCGTTTAATCCAGCAATCTTCCACGCTCATTCAGATAGCGTAATCCTCGTGTAGCAGGCAAGCGTCCAGTAGGTATTGCACAAGAAAAGACTGCAAAGGATATTTTGGTCATACTAATGAAAAGCCCTGCGGCTTGCCGCAGGGCTTTAAAGTCAAAACAGTTACCTTAATTCAGAGTATTGGGAACATATTGAGCGATAAGTGTTGCATAAGCTCCACCTGTTATGCCGCTGTTTACACGCGCATTGAGATAGTAAGTGGTTGCCGAGGTGCTTGCAGGAAACACTCTGACAATAGTAAAAGGAACGCAAGCATTCTGGAAATGAGAGGGATAAGTATTTGGTTCAGTAAAAGCTGTAAGCCCTTCATATGAACTTGTTGACACATCACCACTTATTGTTGACACTTTTAACATTACATTATCTGTGTTGCCATTAGTATGGTTAAATATGCAAACAGTACCAGATGCAGAAATTATTACATTACCGGTTGAAGGTGATGTTACCTGTATTGAGTGAATCTGGACCCCTGTGGTAGAAGTAATATTTTCAGCAGTAGCTACATATGTTGTCTTCACAGCAGGCATCGAGTTTGCCAATGCCTGAAAGTTTGCGTTGACCTCGCTTGCCTTTGCAGTAGTGCCTGAAGTAAAAGTATAAGGAATGTTTACTGCTGCGTATGCTAAGACTGTTATCCCTATGAATATAACTGCAAGAAGTCCTACAACTTGACCCATTGAGAATCTTTCCTTTGAGAAATATTGTTTAATCTTCATTTGCCCTCCGGGGGTATAATGAATGAAAAAATATTGATAGGTAAAAGAATTCAGGAGTTAAGGAAAAAACAAAAACTTTCCCAAGAACAAATCGCAGAAAAAATAGACATAAGCCCAAACTATCTCAGCCGGATTGAATGTGGGAAAGAAAATCCTACCCTTGATATGCTCATCAAACTCTCAAACGCCCTTGAAGTTGAGATGTGGGAGATGTTTGACTTCGGGCATGCAGCAAACCGCAAGGAGCTGAAAGACGCCATTCATGATTTCACAAAAACCGCAGACGACGCTCGCCTCAGCCTCGCCTTTAAGATAATCAGAGCAGTAAGCAGATAGCCTCCCCTGTTTTCATTAAATACGCTAAACAGTTTCGTATCGTGTTATAATAAACAAATTTTAGACTTTATAAATAATTATCTTAATTGATAGAAGGAGGAAGTATGAATAAAGACAGGATTAAGGCTCTGGAGATGGCCATCTCTCAGATTGAAAAGAGTTTCGGCAAAGGCGCTATAATGCGTCTTGGAGCTGGTGGGGTTGCCGAGGGTGTGCAGGCGATACCAACAGGTTCATTATCCCTTGATATTGCCACTGGGATTGGAGGATTTCCGAGGGGAAGGGTTATCGAGATATTCGGCCCTGAGTCATCAGGAAAAACAACCCTCGCATTGAATGCTATAGCGCAGGCGCAGAAGGTGGGCGGAGCTGCAGCATTTATAGATGCCGAGCACGCACTGGATGTAAATTATGCTGCGAAGATAGGCGTGAATACCGAAGACTTGCTTGTTTCTCAGCCAGACACAGGCGAACAAGCGCTTGAAGTGGCTGAAACACTTGTCAGGAGCGGTGCAATCGACATAATAGTAATAGACTCTGTTGCTGCACTTGTTCCGAAGGCAGAAATAGAGGGTGACATGGGTGATGCCCATATGGGTCTTCAGGCAAGACTTATGAGCCAGGCATTGAGGAAGCTTACAGCGGCTATATCGAAATCTCTGACCACCGTTATTTTTATTAATCAGATAAGAATGAAGATAGGCGTTATGTTCGGCAATCCTGAAACCACCACCGGCGGGACAGCCTTGAAGTTCTATTCTTCAATGAGGCTCGATATAAGAAAGATTGACAGTATTAAGGAAGGACAGGAAGTTATTGGCGGAAGGGTAAGGGTGAAGATAGTAAAGAATAAGGTTGCTCCCCCATTCAGGCAGGCAGAGTTTGATATATATTTCAATGAAGGGGTATCAAGGATAGGAGAAATTATAGACCTTGGTGTTGACAAGGGCATAATTGAAAAGGCCGGGGCGTGGTACAGTTATAGCGGCAGCAGAATAGGACAGGGAAGGGAAAATGTAAAAGAATACTTGAGGAACAATCCTGAGATTGCAGCAGATGCGGAGCAGAAGATACTTGATGCTTATGGATTAAAGGCGACTGCAACAGCAAAATAATCATGAAGTCTTTAGACTGCGATGGCAGCATTTGATGATAGTCTTTCCGGAGTATTAAAATACGCTTTTAAATTGCTTGGTTGTAGGGACAGAAGCGAAAAAGAATTGGGCGAAAGGCTCAAACAGAAGGGTTTTTCAGAAGACATTGCCCGTGAGGCTGTTGCATATTTAAAAGACAGGGGTTTTATTGATGACAGGAGATTTGCTGAGATTTTAAAGAGGGCGGCTGTTGAGAGAAAATATCTCGGATCTAAAGGCATCAAGAAATATTTAATGAGCCGCGGCATACCGTCAGAGATTATCGCTGACATCTCTGAGGGAGATGATTTTGATTTTGATACAGCGAAGAGACTTGCGGAAAAGAAATTGAGACACATGAAAGGCATTGATGCAAATGATGTGAGAAAGAGGTTGTGGGGAGCGCTCTATAGAAAGGGGTTTCAGTCCAATATAATAAACAGGGTAATAAAATCCTGCAATTTAAAGGAGGAAGAATGATGAGGTTTAGAAATCTTTTTTATGTATCTTTGTTATTGATTGTTTTTTCTTTGATTGGTTGCGGTTCCGCGCCTGTGAGATATACATATGAAGAGATCAAGGGCTATTCCCCTGAGATACAGGACAGAATAATGAGGGGTGAAATCGCTCTCGGTATGACAAAGCAGCAGGTGAGATATGCGTGGGGCTCCCCTGACCAGTCGAGGCTTCTCGAACCGCTTAATGGCAAAATGAGAGAGGAATGGATCTACACCAGACTATTTGGAGTATATGAAGAAAAGAGACTTTTATTTATCGATGATAAGTTGACATATATACTTCCAGAGCCTCAGAAAATACAAACTCCGGAGAAATAATGGACAGTCGAGAGATAAGAAGTTCTTTTTTGGAGTATTTCAAATCCAAGGGACATGAGGTAGTTAAAAGTTCGCCTCTTATACCGAAGCATGACCCCACATTGCTTTTCACTAATGCAGGAATGGTTCAGTTTAAATCTGTATTTCTGGGTGAAGAGAAGAGGACATATTCAAGGGCAACGACCTGTCAGAAATGCATGAGGGCAGGCGGAAAACACAGCGATCTCGAAAATGTAGGACATACTGCGAGGCATCACACCTTTTTTGAAATGCTCGGTAATTTTTCGTTCGGCGATTATTTCAAGAGGGACGCAATACTCTTTGCATGGGAGCTTCTTATAGAGCATTATAAATTGCCTAAGGAAAAACTCTGGGTGTCTGTTTATGAAGACGATGATGAAGCCGAAAAACTTTGGAAAGAGCTTATAGGCATTCCTCCAGAAAGGGTAGTGAGGCTTGGTGCAAAGGACAACTTCTGGCAGATGGGTGATACAGGTCCATGCGGGCCATGCTCAGAGATAATTATTGATCAGGGTGAGGATATGGGGTGCGGCAGGCCTGATTGCAGGGTTGGTTGTGATTGCGACAGGTACTTAGAGCTATGGAACCTTGTATTCATGCAGTTTAACCGTGACGAATCTGGCAATCTCACTCCGCTTCCTAATCCGAGTATTGATACAGGAATGGGGCTTGAGAGGATAATAGCGGTTTTACAGAACAAGAAAAATAATTTCGACACAGACATTTTTGCTCCAATTATATCAGCAGTTGCATCTCTCTCCGGCGTGCCTTACGGCAAGGGCTTAGAAACGGATGCATCTATAAGGGTAATAGCAGATCATCTGAGGGCATCTGCTTTTTTGCTTTCAGAGGGCGCCATCCCTTCAAACGAGGGAAGGGGATATGTCCTAAGAAGGATTATAAGAAGGGCGTCAAGGCATGCAAAGCTCTTAGGTTTCAACAGCGCAGTTTTATATAAGCTGATGGATCCTGTGGTTGATGCAATGGGGGATGTGTATCCTGAACTAATTCATGAGAAGGATAGGGCTTCAAAGCTCATGATGTTTGAAGAGGAGAGATTCACAAAGACCCTTGAGCAGGGAATGAGGATACTTGACGGCGTGATTGAAGAATTAAAGAAGGCTGGCAAAAATATTATTCCAGGAAGCGAGCTTTTCAGGCTTTACGATACCTATGGTTTTCCATTGGATTTAGCGAGGGATATCGCGATGGACAATCACCTTCTCATTGACGAGCACGGGTTTCATCAGGAGATGGAGATACAGAGAGAGCGTGCAAGGGCATCATGGGTCGGCGAAGACGAGGCCACTGCATCAATATACAAGGAACTCTTATCTGAAATAGGAGATACGGTCTTTGTAGGATATGATGCTCTCGAGTCAGATGCAGTGATTAAGACGATTCTTAAAGGCGGAAAAATTGTAACCGAGGTTTCTGGAGGAGAAGAAGCCGAGTTGTTTCTGGACAGAACGCCTTTTTACGGAGAGTCTGGCGGTCAGGTTGGAGATGTGGGGATAATTTATAAAAGTCACGAGTCAGGAGTCACGAGTCAGGAGTCAACGGCAGAGGTAATAGACACAAAGAAAGAGACAGGTTTACATGCCCATATTGTGAAGATTAAAAAAGGGAGTTTCAAGGTATGGGACAAAGTGAAGTGCGCAGTTGATAAAGAAAAAAGGATGTCTACAGCAAGAAATCATACAGCAACCCATCTGCTTCATACAGCATTGAGGAATGTCCTCGGTGAGCATATTAAACAGGCAGGCTCTTATGTGTCTTCTGACAGGATGAGATTTGACTTTGCGCACTTTTATTCTCTTGAGAGAAATGAAATTGAAAGTATAGAGGATATGGTCAACGAAAAAGTTCTCGAAAATATAAAGGTTTTGACAGAGGTTGCAGATGTGAAGGATGCCGTTAAATCCGGAGTCATAGCTTTATTCGGAGAGAAATATGGAGAAAAGGTAAGGGTTGTCAGGGTCGGCAATTTCAGTGCGGAACTCTGTGGCGGAACCCATTGCCGTACAACTGGCGATATAGGGCTTTTTACAATTATATCCGAAGGGAGTGTCGCATCGGGTATTAGGAGAATAGAGGCAGTTACTGGAAAAGCAGCTCTCGACTATTTAAGGCAGAAAAATAATGAGCTGGATAAAATATCAGAAGTTCTAAAAACAGACAAGCCATTTGAAAGGGTTGAGAAGCTGCTCGGAGACATGAAGGAGCTTGAAAAAGAAATCGAGACATTGAAGGGAAAGATTGCTTCACAGAGTTCTTCATCGCTGATTGAAAAAGTAAAAGAGATTAACGGCATTAAGGTCTTATCTTGCAGAGCTGACGGCATTGAGCAAAAAGACCTGCGCGTTTTGGCAGACAATGTGAGGGACAGGCTTGGTTCAGGCGTTATAGTGCTTGCGTCTGTAAAGGACAGTCAGGCTGCCCTGCTCGCAATGGTCACAAAAGACCTTACAAAGAAATACAACGCTGGAGAAATATTGAAGCGGATTTCTGAAATAGCAGGCGGAAGGGGAGGGGGCAAGCCCGATATGGCGCAGGGAGGCACAAAAGATATAGAAAAACTGGACAATGCCCTCGAATCGGTATATGATTTGGTTAGAAATAGAAGTCAGAGGACAGAGCTCAGAGGACAGACTTAAAATTTTTTTGGGAGGTGTTTATGACAATATTTGATGTTGTTAGAAATGCGATTTTAGCAGGTTTTGGCATGCAGGAAAAGGTAAAGGATTACATTGATGAGCTTGTTAAAAAAGGCGAGCTTAGCGAATCACAGGGCGCAAAGCTTGTAAAGGAATGGACAGAAAAGGCAGACAAGAGCACATCAGAACTGAGCAAGAGTATCTCTGAAACAGTATCGAAGGCACTTGAAAAAATAAGCCTTGCAACCAAAGAGGATATAGATAAACTCACCAAGGAAATTCAGAACCTTTCTGAAAGAGTTAAAAAACTCGAAGGCAGTGAGTAATCAAAGGAGCAGTAGGGTAATAGAGCAGCAGCGCATAGGTCTTAGTTTATATACTGCTCTTAGGCGCTATTGGTCTGCTGCCATATAGTCTAATAATAATCATGGATATTTCAAAGCTTACACGAACATATAAGTCAGCAAAAAGACTTCAGCAGATAATAAATGTATTCCTCAGATATGGGTTCGGTAAGTTAATAGACCAGATACACTTAGGGAGGTTCATCCCGTTTAAAAAGAGGTTGAAGTCTTTTGGCATATGGCCTGATGTGAAAGGGCCGTCTGTTCCAGAAAGGATCAGGATGGCATTTGAAGCGCTTGGCCCATCCTTCATAAAGTTAGCACAATTGCTTTCAGCAAGACCAGATCTGATTACTGCCCGCTATGCTGATGAATTCAAAAAACTTCAGGATGAGGTTCCTCCTTTCTCTGCTGAGGATGCGAGGGAAATAATAGAAAAAGAGATAAAATCACCGCTAAGAGAGATTTTTACACGGTTCGATGAAAAACCTGTTGCTGCTGCTTCTATTGCACAGGTTCACAGGGCAAGACTTCTTGATGGTTCTGATGTTGTTGTGAAGGTGCAGAGGCCTGACATAAGGGAACAGATAGAATCTGATATTAATATCCTGTCCTATATTGCCAAACTTCTTGATAAATACTTTCCTGAGAGCAGGTTTTTCAATCCAACAGGCATAGTGGAAGAGTTTTCAAGAACTGTAAAGAAAGAGATGGATTTTGTGGAAGAGGCGAGGAACTGCAATAGATTCAGAAGGAATTTTGAACAAAACCCAGATATTTGCATCCCTAAAATATATGGTGAATTTGTTACTGAAAGAGTGCTTGTGATGGAGAGAATAGAAGGAGTAAGAATAGATGATATAAATGCGATAGATAAAATGGGCTTTGACAGAAAAAGGCTTGCCAGGATAGGAGTTGACGCCTATTTTAAACAGATACTGGAAGATGGTTTTTTCCACGCTGATCCCCATCCCGGCAATATATTTGTCATGCCAGCAGGAACCATAGGTTTTCTTGACTTCGGCATAGTGGGGAGGGTATCGGATGACCTCAAAGAGACAATGGCAAATACCTTTATTGCCCTGATAGAGAAGGATTTCGACAGACTCATAGACCAGTATGTGGAACTCGGCATAGTGCCTGAGGATGTAGACATGGATGTATTCAGGAGAGACTTTAAGTCAGATATCTCAGACTTTCTCGAACCCCTTTACGGTCTTACATTGAAAGAGATAAATTTTGCTCAGTATCTTGATACAGTTACACATCTGGCCATCAAACATAATTTAAAGATACCATCAGATTTATTGTTGATTAATAAGGCAATGCTGATACTGGAGAACATCGGACTGCAGCTCGACCCTGATTTTGATTTTGTTAAGGCTGCAGAGCCTTATGCATCAAAGATGGTGAGAAAAAGATATAGCCCCACAAGGCTTTATGAAAGGGCAAAAAAGGACGTAATGGATATAGCAGATTTTGCAGTCCTGTTTCCAAGGCAGATGAGACAGATAATAAAAAAGCTTCTGAATGATGACATCCATGTAAAGATGTTTCATTTAAACCTCCCTGATTTCATAAAGGATATGGACAAGGCGAGCAACAGAATCGCCTTTGCTATGATCGTCAGCGCAATAATTATCAGCTCTGCAATAATGCATGCAACCAGCGTAGGTCCTACCATATTCGGCATATCCCTTTTCGGCATTTCTGCCTTTATCTTTGCGTTTTTTCTTGGAATATGGCTGATTATTTCCATAATCCGTTCGGGAAGGCTGTAAAATTTACAGAAAATTAACAAGACATTTCTTGACAAAATCATTTTAATCAGGATAGAATTTGTCTGAATTATGGAAATCACCCGTGAAACAGATTATGCAGTAAGGTGCATCCTACATCTGTCAGAATCGCCGGAAGAAATTAAGATGGTGGATGGAATTGCAAAGACGAGGTTGATTCCAAAAAGTTTTCTCTCAAAAATCCTTCAGAAACTAACAAAGTCAGGGATTGTTAAATCATACAGAGGCGTTAAAGGCGGTTTCAAGCTTGCCAGAAAACCTGAAGAAATAAGCCTCCTCGATGTCGTGGAGGCAATTGACGGACCTGTTGCTATAAACAGATGTGCAGTTGATAAAAGGCTGTGCGATTTGAGCAGCATGTGCGTTGTTCATCCAATATGGGTTGAATTAAGGAAAGATGTCGAGAACAGATTGAAAAATTGCAACTTTTCAGAATTAATAAAACTTTCATCTATGAAATAATTTTTTTATGTTTTAAAAGGATAGATTTTATACTGTTCGGCAAACTCTGCTCCATTGGAGCTTTTATTAAATTTTTTGGAGGGGAAACCATGAGCGATTATCAGTACGATAATCAAACAGTAAAAGGTTTCATTGTCTCCTCTATCTTCTGGGGTGTGGTAGGTATACTCATAGGCCTCTGGATTTCTATTCAGATGTGGAAACCTGAGTTGAATATCGCACCATTTTTCACCTTTGGAAGATTGAGGGCAGTGCACACCAATGGCCTTGCCTTTGGGCTGGGGGTTGGGGCCATATTTGGCATTACCTATTATATTTTAATGAGGCTTTGCAAGAGACCGCTCATCTTCCCGAAGCTTGCGAGATTCCATCTCTATCTCTTTAATGCAGCAATAGCGCTGGCAGCGCTAAGCCTTTTCGCAGGGATGAACCAGTCTCTTGAATATGCCGAATTAGAATGGCCTCTTGATATTGGTGTTGTTATCCTCTGGGTAATATTTGCCATTAATGTCTTTGGCACAATAATCAAGAGAAAAGAAGAACAGATGTATATATCCCTGTGGTTTATTATTGCTACGGTGATTGCAGTGGCTGTTCTTTACATCGTTAATAATCTTTCAATTCCTGCTACACTGACAAAGTCTTATCACCTTTTTGCAGGTGTTAACAGCGCTAATGTGGAGTGGTGGTATGGACATAATGCAGTAGGTTTTGTATTCACAACACCTATTTTGGCGATGTTTTATTATTTTCTGCCGAAATCTACAGGGCTCCCGATTTTTAGCCACAGGCTTTCTATCATAGCCTTCTGGTCACTTGTATTTGCATACCTCTGGACAGGCGCACATCATCTTGTTTATACGCCTCTTCCAGACTGGATACAGACACTCGCAATAGCATTTACTATATTCCTTATTGCACCTTCATGGGGTTCTGTTGTTAACGGATACTATACGGTAGGTCAGGACTGGGATAAGATGAGAACAAACTATCTAACAAAGTTCTTTATCCTCGGTATAACCTTCTATGGCCTTCAGACCGTTCAGGGGCCGACTCAGGGATTGAGAGTCGTAAGCCAGCTCATCCATTATACCGACTGGGTGCCCGGTCATGTTCATATGGGCACAATGGGATGGGTTACAATGACAGTAGCAGCATCCATTTACTACATTATTCCGAAGATCTACAATACAGAGATTTATAGTGAAAAGGTTGCTAATACCCATTTCTGGCTTGTTCTCATAGGACAGCTCATCTTCTCGATTACCATGTGGATAACAGGTATTCAACAGGGCGCATTACAGAAGGCTGTAAATCCTGACGGCAGTCTGGCATATTCGATGATTGAGATAATAGCTAAGAACTATCCTTACTGGCAGATGAGGACATTGGGCGGCGTTATCTTTACCATAGGTATGCTCTTCTTCATCTATAACATTTATATGACGGTCCGCAAAGGCAAAGCTCTTGCGGCGCCAAGGGCATAGGGGGTGAGACAATGGCTGGAGAAATCTACAGAAAACCAATAATGTTTGCAATAGTCGCTGCTGTTGTAATCCTCATCGGCACGGCTGTGACTATGTTTTTCCCGATGCTTACTCCTGAAATGCACCCGAAACTGGAAGGACTCAAGCCTTACACAGCCCTTCAATTGGCTGGTAAGGACATATATCAGAGGGAAGGATGTCATTACTGCCATACCCAGACTGTAAGGCCTTTAAAGACAGAGGTCATGCGTTATGGAGAATACTCAAAGGCAGGTGAGTTTGCCTATGACCGCCCGTTCCTTTGGGGATCAAAGAGGACAGGGCCTGACCTCGCAAGGATTGGAGGTAAGTATCCTGATGCATGGCATTACAGGCATTTTGAAAACCCGAGGGCATTCTTCGCTCAATCCAATATGCCGTCCTATGCATTCATGAAGAACAGCATGCTTGATGGTGAGGAAATAGCTGCTCATATGAGGGCAAACAACTTCCCGTATACGCCTGAAGATATAAATGCCCTTAATGGCAAAACAGAGATGGATGCCCTTGTGGCATATATGCAGGTGATAGGAACATCTGTCAAGAAAGAGATGCCTGTAAAGGTTGCAGAGGTGGAAGTGAAAAATCCACTGGCGGGAAAACCGGAAGCGATAGCAGAGGGCAAAAAACTCTTTGCTGGCAACTGTGCGATCTGTCATAGCGCTGACGGCAAGGGTGGAATAGGCCCAAGCCTTGTGGATGATGAGTTCCTTTATGTAAAGGGCGATTTAGCGGATGATGATTACTTTGAAATCATCAATAATGGAACTAAGGAGGGCATGGTAGAGGAAGGTCGCACTGCAAAGGGCGGCATGCCACCATTCGGCGCACAGATGGATAAGAACAAGATATGGTCTCTGGTTGCATATATAAGGTCAATCCAGGGCAAGTAGGAGGTAAAAATGGCAGAAGAATTAGATAATATAGAGGAGTTTGAGGCAAAGGAGACAGCAAGGAAACTTCCAAAAGGATGGTTAATACTTTTGTGGGGTTTGATCATTTTTGGCGTAATATATACCTATTTATATACGCCAAACCTTGGCGGCTGGAGCCAGAGTAAGGCATATGAGGAATCGGTGAAGAAATAAGGGGGTAATCCAGACCTCGTGCTTGTCTGCCAGAATAGTG
>JASEGS010000024.1 GCA_030017995.1 Thermodesulfovibrionales bacterium | reverse complement strand
TCAACGGATACAGGCCGCAGTTTTACTTCAGGACAACGGATGTCACAGGAATAGCGAAACTGCCTGAAGGAGTAGAAATGGTAATGCCCGGAGACAACATAACAGTAACAGTGGACCTGATATCGCCGATAGCAATGGACAAGGAACTGAGATTCGCCATAAGAGAAGGCGGAAGGACAGTAGGCGCAGGCGTTGTTACTGAGGTGCTGGAGTAGAAACGTGAATCAAAAGATAAGGATAAAATTAAAGGCATACGACCACAGACTGTTAGACCAGTCTGTAAAGGAGATAGTTGATACTGCTCAGAGGACAGGAGCGCGGCTTTCAGGGCCTGTGCCTTTGCCAACAAAGATCAATAAGTTCACAATTCTCAGGTCGCCCCATGTGGATAAAAAATCGAGAGAGCAGTTCGAAATAAGGACGCATAAGAGGCTTATAGACATATATGACCCAACCCCTGACACTGTTGATGCATTGATGAAGCTTGAACTTGCATCAGGGGTAGATGTGGAGATAAAACTATGACAGGCATTCTTGGCAAAAAATTGGGTATGACGCAGATATTTTCCGAAGACGGCAGGCTTGAGCCCGTTACCGTGGTAGAGGCGGGGCCTTGTTGCGTGGTGCAGGTCAAGACTCCTGAAAAGGACGGATATGAGGCTGTAAAGGTTGGATTTATAGAAGCAAAAAAAGCGAAAAATATATCTAAGCCGTCAGCAGGCGTCTTTAAAAAGGCTGGGACTCCTGCATTCAGGATTCTGAAAGAGTTTCCAATGTCCGGCTTGAAGATAGGCGATATGATTAATGCCGGAAGCTTCAGCAAGGGCGATATCATAGCAGTATCCGGCATATCAAAGGGGAAAGGTTTTCAAGGTGTTATGAAGAGGCATAATTTTAAGGGAGGCCCTGATTCTCATGGCTCGATGTTCAATAGGGCGCCTGGCTCTATAGGCGCAAGTTCATTCCCATCGAGGGTTTGGAGGGGAATTAGAATGGCAGGACATATGGGCAGTGAGAGGATTACTATAAAAAATTTAACCATTGTGGATGTTAGGCCTGAGCAGAACATTATTATGATAAAAGGCGCGATACCGGGTCCAACAAACTCAATCATAGAGATACGGAAGGGAAAATAATTATGTCCGAGTTAAAAATTAAGGATATAAACAACAAGCTCCAGGGTAAAATAGAGCTTTTAGATGAGATATTCAATAGTCCTGCGTCTGAATCAGTTGTGCATACTGCTGTAGTAAGTTATCTTGCAAATCAAAGACAGGGAACTCATGCTACAAAGACGAGAGGATTGGTAAGTGGCGGCGGCAAGAAACCATGGAAACAGAAAAAAACAGGCAGGGCAAGGCATGGCAGCATAAGATCACCAATCTGGGTAGGAGGCGGCACTGTATTCGGGCCTCAGCCGAGGGATTATTCGATTAGCCTGCCAAGGCAGGTAAGGAAGACCGCCCTTTATAAGGCATTAACCATGAAATTAGCTGACGGTGAAATTTCTGCGGTAAAATCCATACCCATGGAAAAACCAAGGACAAAGGAGCTATCAAGAATATTGAACAATCTGGGGTTGAATGGGAAGACTATTTTGATAGTGCTGCCGGAGAAGGATGAAAATATTATGCTCTCAGTGAGGAACATTCCAACTGTTGAGGTAATGAGGGTTGCAGACTTAAGCGCTTACTGCATAGCAGCATTTGATCATATATTGTTTACAGAAGATGCTGTTGTTAAGCTGCACAGCAGCGCGGGGGTAAATGCGGAATGAAAATAATCTATGATGTGATAAAAAGGCCGCTCTTTACAGAAAAAGGGATGGATTTAAAGGAAAGGGAAAACAAGATACTTATAGAGGTGAATACCGCGTCTAACAAACACGAAGTAAAGCAGGCAATTGAAGAGATATTTAAAGTAAAAGTAGAAAAGGTTGCCACAATCAATAAAAGAGGCAAGAAAAAAAGGCTTGGGAAGTCCTTAGGTCGGACAACAAACAGAAAAAAAGCAATAATAACATTGAAAAAAGGCGAAAAACTTGATCTTGTTGAGGGCGCATAATGGGAATAAGAAAGTTTAATCCAACATCTCCTGGAAGAAGGTTTCAGAGTTCATCAGACTATAAGGAGATAACGTCTGATAGTCCTTATAAGCCTCTTACTGTTCCTTTGAAAAAGACCGGCGGCAGAAACAATACCGGTCAAGTAACAGTATGGCAGAGGGGTGGCGGCAACAAAAGGCTTTACAGAATTATAGACTTTAAGAGAGATAAATCAGGGATTCCTGCAATTGTCAAGACAATAGAGTATGATCCCAACCGGTCAGCAAGGATAGCTTTGCTTAAGTACAGGGATGGTGAGCATAGATATATTCTGTGTCCTGCTGGACTTAATTTGGGCGATACAGTTATATCAGGCTCTGATATCGAAATAAAGACAGGGAATGCTTTGCCTATAAAGAATATACCACTCGGAACAATGATCCATAACATTGAATTAATGCCTGGACAGGGAGCAAAACTTGTCAGGACTGCCGGGGCGGCTGCACAGATTGTTGCAAAAGAGGGCGACCGTGCTCAGATAAAGATGCCGTCAGGAGAAGTCAGGTTGGTGAGGATGACGTGTATGGCAACCATAGGGCAGGTGGGCAATCTTGAATATGAAAATGTTTCATATGGCAAAGCCGGCAGAAAAAGATATCTGGGCAAAAGGCCTCATGTAAGAGGAGTAGCCATGAACCCCGTAGACCACCCTCTTGGCGGTGGCGAGGGAAGGTCTTCAGGAGGCAGGCCGGCATGCTCACCATGGGGAAAACCAGAAGGTGTTAAAACAAGGCGCAATAAAAGAACTGATAAGTTTATTGTAAAGAGACGCAAGTAAGGAGGACGAAGTGTCGAGATCCTTAAAAAAAGGTCCATATGTAGATCAAAAGTTGATGAAAAAGGTAGAAGTCATATTGGAGACAGGGGAAAAGAAGATGATAAAGACATGGTCAAGACGTTCTACCGTTATGCCGGAATTTATAGGTATAACCTTTGCAGTTCACAATGGCAGGAAGTTCATACCGGTTTATGTTACCGAAAATATGGTTGGTCATAAGCTTGGAGAGTTTTCTCCGACAAAGACATTTAAAGGGCATTCTGGCTCTGCAAAAACAACATCTGTAAAGGGTTAATATTATGGAATCAAAGGCAATTTTAAAATATGCGAGAATTACTCCGAGAAAGGCAAAAAGGGTCATCGACCTTATAAGGGGCAAAAGGGCGTCTGAAGCATTGGTAGCGCTTAAATATATGCCTTACAGAGGAGCAAGTTTTGTGGCGAAGCTTTTAAAATCGGCCATAGCGAATGCCGAACAAAAAAACGCTCATATTGACATTGACAAACTAAAAGTTAAAACGGCTTTTGTGGGTCAGGGGCCTGTGATGAAGAGGATGGAGCCTCGCGCTATGGGCAGGGCAAATGTTATAAGAAAGAGAACGTCTCATATAACAATTATCTTGGCAGAGGAGTAAAGAAGGAGGTATTCACTTGGGTCAGAAAACGAATCCAATTGGCAACAGGGTTGGAATAATCCGGACATGGGAGTCGAGGTGGTTTCTTAAGAAAGGGTATGCAAATCAGCTTATTGAAGACCTGAATGTCCGTAAGACGATTAAAGAAAAGCTCTTCCACGCAGGTGTATCAAAAATAGAGATGGAAAGGCCTGGACAGAAACTTAAGGTCATAATACACACTGCAAGGCCAGGAATAATTATAGGGAAAAAAGGCGCTGAAGTCGAAAAGCTGAAAAAAGAGATAGAAGATGTGACAGGAAAGCAGGTTTCGATAGATATAAAAGAGGTTCGTAAGCCTGAAGTAAATGCCCAACTCGTGGCAGAAAATATAGCAATGCAGATAGAAAAAAGAGTTGCATTCAGAAGGGCATTAAAACGCGCCGTCACCTCAGCTCGAAGGTTTGGCGCCCTTGGGATAAAGGTTCAGTGCTCCGGCCGTCTGGCTGGGGCTGAAATAGCAAGAACAGAGTGGTACAGGGAAGGCAGGGTGCCGCTCAGCACATTCAGGGCCGATGTTGATTATGGCTTTACTGAGGCGAAGACTACCTATGGGTTGATTGGCATAAAGGTCTGGATATATCATGGCGATATACTCCCTGGGCAGGCAGCAACTATTTAAGCAGGAGAATAAATTATGTTAGCGCCTAAAAAAGTAAAATTTAGAAAGATGATGAAGGGCAACACTGCAGGCAAGGCTTACAGAGGCGGCGACGTCAGTTTTGGGGAGTTCGGGATCAAGGCTATAGAGCCTGGCTGGATAACGAGCAGACAGATAGAGGCTGCCAGGGTTGCTATAACAAGGCAGGCAAAAAAGGGTTGTAAAGTATGGATAAGAATTTTCCCTGATAAGCCCATCACGCGTAAACCTGCTGAAACAAGAATGGGGAAGGGAAAGGGTAACCCAGAGTTTTGGGTAGCTGTTATTAAGCCTGGCAGGATTCTTTATGAGGTGTCAGGCATCACTGAAGAAGTGGCAAAAGAAGCCTTTAAACGTGCTTCCAGGAAACTGCCTGTCGCTACAAAATTCGTGAAAAGAGAGGAGGCCATATCATGAAGCCTTCTGAACTTAGAGCTTTATCAGCAGATGAACTTAAGCAAAAGGAACTGGATCTCAGAAGGGAGTTGTTTAACTTAAGATTCCAGGTGTCAAAAGGTGAATTGTCCAATAATATGCGAATTCGGGATGTTCGCAAAGATATAGCGAAAGTGCTGACTGTAATGACAGAAAAGGAAAGAGGTATCAAAAATGCCTAAGAGAGTTTACATTGGTAAAGTGGTTAGTGACAAGATGGACAAAACCGTGGTTGTGGCGGTTACAAGGACATTCCAGCATCCTTTATATAAGAAGACAGTGAGGAAAATCGCAAAATTTAAGGCACATGACGAAGAGAATAAATGTAAAAAGGGCGATACGGTTCAGATAATCGAAAGCAGGCCGCTGAGCAAAGATAAAAGGTGGCAAGTAATTAAAGTGGAAGGCGAGGGCAAATAGGATGATACAGCCGAGGAGCATTCTTGAAGTGGCAGACAATTCAGGGGCTAAAAGGGTTCAGTGTATAAGGGTGCTTGGTGGCTCCAACAGAAGATATGCAAGGCTCGGTGACATCATTGTTGTGAGCGTTAAGGAGGCTATTCCTGAAGGCAATGTAAAGAAAGGCACTGTTGCAAAGGCTGTTGTCGTCAGGACGAAGAAAGAACATAAGAGAAATGACGGTTCTTATATAAGATTTGACCAGAATGCAGTTGTCATTATAAATAATCAGATGGAGCCGGTAGGGACAAGAATTTTTGGCCCGGTTGCAAGGGAACTGAGGTGGAAGGAATTTATGAAGATTATATCTCTTGCTCCTGAGGTTCTGTAGGAGGATCAGGTGGGTTTAAGGATAAAAAAAGGCGATACAGCGATTGTGCTTACAGGCAAGAATAAGGGAAAGAGCGGCAGGGTTTTATCTGTTTTGCCTTCTAAGGAGAAACTGATTATTGAAGGTATAAATATAGTTAAAAGGCATATGAAGCCAAGCAAGAAGTATACGCATGGCGGGATAATAGAGAAGGAAGCTCCGCTTCATATATCAAATATTATGCTTATATGCCCTAAGTGTAATAAGCATACAAGGATCGGTAACACTGTCCTTGACAATGGCAAAAAGCTCAGGACATGCAGGAAGTGTAAGGAGGTTATAGATTAATAATGGCTCCGAGACTAAAAGAAAAATACATGAAGGAAATCGTACCGGCAATAATGAAGGAGTTTTCATATAAAAGCATTATGCAGGTGCCAAAGCTGGAGAAGATAATGGTTCATGTCACCCTCGGTGAGGCTACGCAGAACATCAAGCTCCTTGATGCTGCAGAGAAGGAATTGGCTGCCATTACAGGGCAGAAGGCGCTTATCACAAAATCTAAAAAGGCAATAGCCGGATTCAAGCTGAAACAGGGAGTTCCTCTCGGGTGCAAGGTTACCCTGAGAGGCGAGAAGATGTATGAATTCATGGATAGATTAATAAGCCTTGCTTTGCCAAAAATAAGAGATTTCAGGGGACTTTCTGCAAAGTCATTTGACGGAAAGGGTAATTATTCTTTTGGCCTGAAAGAGCAATATATATTCCCGGAAATAGATTACGAGAAGGTGGAAATGGTGCACGGTTTGGATATTACTATATGCACTACGGCAAAGACAGATGAGGAATGTAAATCCTTGTTAAGATACGCGGGTATGCCATTTAGAAGGTAAGGAGGGTTTTGTGGCAAAGACATGCTTGATAGAAAAATCGAAGAGGACACCCAAGTTTAAGGTAAGGGCACATAATAGATGCAGGGTATGTGGCAGGCCAAAGGCTTATATGAGGCAGTTCGGGATTTGCAGGATTTGTTTTAGAACACTTGCGCTTCGGGGACAGATTCCCGGAGTAACTAAATCAAGTTGGTAGATGGGCAGGAGGATATGACATGCTGACAGATCCAATAGCAGATATGTTAACTCGCATCAGGAACGCAGTTCTTATAAAGGCTGAGAAGGTAGATATGCCTGCTTCCAAGATGAAGGTAGAGATAGCAAAGATATTAAAAGAGGAGGGATTTATAAAATCCTACAAGATCGTCAGGGATAAAAAACAGGGAATTTTAAGGATGGCTTTAAAATATACACCTGAAAGTGCTTCTGTAATAACCGGGATCAAACGGATAAGCAAGCCCGGCAGAAGGGTCTATGTTGGAAAAGCCGAGATCCCGAAGGTAATGGCTGGAGTAGGGACTGCAATTATAACGACCTCAAAAGGTATATTGAGCGATAAAGAATGCCGGCATAATAGCGTTGGCGGCGAAGTACTATGTTATGTATGGTAAGGAGAGTTTAGATGTCAAGGATAGGTAAGAAGCCTATAGAAATACCACAAGGTGTGAATGTTGAACTGAAAAATGACTCAATTAAAGTGAAAGGTTCAAAGGGAGATCTCAGTTATGTGCTGCCCGAAGGGGTGAAGGTTTCCGTCTCTGACTCCAAAATATTAGTGGAAAGGAGCAGCGAGTCAAAACTTAACAGGGCACTCCACGGTCTTGCCCGCAGCCTGATATCCAATATGGTGAACGGAGTATCTCAAGGATATAAAAGGGTTCTGGAGATAAGCGGTATTGGGTACAGGGCGCAAGTGAAAGGCAATAAACTTATATTCACGCTGGGATATTCTCATCCTGTTGAGTATGAACTTCCGTCCGGGGTTGCTGCCACAGTTGATGAAAAGCAGACTACTATAACTCTCAGCGGTATTGATAAGCAGATTTTGGGACAGGTTGCTGCAAATATAAGAGGATTAAGATCTCCAGATTCATATAAAGGCAAGGGTATTCGCTATGCAGGAGAGAGAATTAAGCTGAAGGCTGGGAAGACAGGGAAGAAATAGAGGAGCCAATAAGTAGGAGGGAATTGGTGAATATTAAGGAACAGGCAAGGAAGAGAAGACATATAAGGTTAAGGAAGAAGGTATTTGGGACTGTTGAAAGACCAAGGTTGAGTGTCTTCAGAAGTCTTAACCATATATACGCCCAGTTGATTGATGATACAAGGGGATATACCCTTGTTTCCGCCTCTTCCCTTGATAAAGAGTTCAGGGAAGCAAACGGGCATAAGGGCAACGCAGCAACGGGAAAAAAGGTAGGCCAGCTTCTTGCGTCAAGAGCTATTAACGCCGGGATAAAAGTAGTTGTTTTTGATCGTGGCGGCTATAAATATCATGGGTGCATAAAGGTCCTTGCTGAAGCTGCAAGGGAAGGTGGACTGGAGTTTTAAGGAGGTTATGGTGAAGAGTGAGAGGATAGACGCCGACGGACTTAACTTAAAAGACAAGGTTGTATATATCAACAGGGTTGCCAAGGTTGTGAAGGGTGGAAGGAGATTTTCTTTCAGCGCACTTGTGGTTGTCGGCGATGAAAATGGAATAGTTGGTGTTGGAAAGGGAAATGCCAGCGAAGTCCCTGAAGCCATAAGAAAAGCTGTTGAACAGGCAAAGAAGAGGTTGATGAAATTCCCGCTAAAGAGCGGCACAATACCTCACAGGATCGTTGGAAAATACGGCTCAAATTCTGTTGTTATGAACCCTGCAAAAAAGGGAACAGGGTTGATAGCCGGAGGCGCTGTGCGTGCTATTTTCGAAGTGGCAGGGGTACAGGATATAGTTGCAAAGTCCCTCGGAAGTCATAACCCGTTCAATACAGTTAAAGCGACTTTTGATGGATTAAACAACTTGAAAGATCCAGAAGTGGTTTTAAAGCTCAGGGGTAAATCTGAAGAAGAGTCTGTAGCTGAAGAAGCGACTGAGTAGCTTGAGCTAAGGAGGTTAAGATAGCGACATGAAGATACAGGATTTAAAACCAGAACAGGGCAGCAGGCGGAGATCAAAGAGAATTGGGCGTGGGCCTGGATCAGGGCACGGCAAGACAGCCACAAAGGGACATAAGGGGCAAAAAGCCCGCTCTGGAGGAACAAAGGGGCCAGCTTTTGAGGGAGGGCAGACGCCTTTACAAAGGAGACTGCCTAAGAGGGGATTCAAAAATAGCCCATTTAAAAAGGAATATGCGGTTTTGAATCTGAAGGATTTGCTGGGATTGGGTGGTATTGATGTTATAACACCTGAAATCCTTGTGCAAAATAATATAGTAAAGGCTATAAAAGATGGAATAAAGATCCTGGGCGAGGGAGATATAAATAAGTCTTTAATAATCAAGGCCCATGCCTTTAGCTCTTCTGCAATTTCAAAGATAAAAGCTGCCGGCGGCAAGGCCGAGGTAATTTAAAAGTTCAGCCTGATTTTTATTATCCAGGATGTATACATAAAATATTATGAGATTAATTGAAAGCATTAGAAACATATTTAAAATCCCTGAACTTAAAGTCAGAGTTCTTTTCACATTAACCCTTCTGATTGTTTATAGGATTGGCGCCCATATCCCAACGCCGGGGATAAATAGCGAGGCATTGAGCAAGTTTTTAACTGAAAAGGGCGGCGCCCTTATGGGCTTCTTTGACATGTTCTCTGGCGGCGCATTATCGAGAGTAACCATTTTTGCCCTTGGCATAATGCCTTATATAAGCGCTTCAATTATATTTCAGCTTTTAACTGTTGTCATTCCGGCTATTGGCAGGCTTGCAAAAGAGGGAGAGGCTGGCAGGAAAAAGATTGTCAAGTATACCAGATATGCGACGGTTGTTATAGCAGCTATACAGTCCTTTGGAATAGCCATGGGAATTGAGGGTATGTCTGAGGGCGGGTTTGTGCAAAATCCGGGTTGGTCTTTTAGATTGCTTACTATGATTACCCTGACATCAGGCACTGCTTTTTTAATGTGGCTTGGCGAGCAGATAACCGAAAGGGGCATTGGCAACGGCATTTCTCTGATAATCTTTGCAGGAATAGTAGCAAGGTTTCCGAATGCCATATTCAGCACCTTCAATCTTGTGAGGGCAGGAGAATTGTCCATATTTTTTGTCCTTATACTTGTTGTAATGATGGTGGCTATTGTGGGCGGTATTATCTTTATGGAAAGAGGACAGAGGAAAATACCTGTGCAGTATGCGAGGAGAGTAGTTGGACGGAAGGTGTTTGGCGGACAGTCTACGCACCTGCCGCTAAAGATAAACACCTCTGGCGTAATTCCACCCATATTTGCTTCTTCAATAATCATGTTTCCCGCTACAGTGGCTGGATTTATCTCTATACCATGGGTTCAGGGCATAGCAAAACAGTTATCGCCGGGGACAACAATTTATACTATTATGTATGTCGGAATGATATTCTTCTTCAGTTATTTTTATACTGCAGTAGTTTTCAACCCCGTGGATATTGCTGATAATCTGCAAAAACATGGAGGCTTCATTCCGGGTATAAGACCGGGGCAGAAGACCTCTGAGTATATATACAGGGTTCTTACACGCCTTACATTTGTTGGGGCAATTTATCTGTCTGTAGTTTGCGTGATGCCGGAGTTATTAATAAGCAGGTTCAATGTTCCATTTTATTTTGGGGGCACGTCTTTATTAATAGCTGTTGGAGTTGCTCTTGACACTGTCTCACAGATAGAGTCCCATCTGGTAACCAGATCTTATGAAGGATTCCTCAGAAAGGGAAGGCTTAAAGGTAGAAAGGGATAGGATAAAATATCCCTTTTTCTTAGGTCGTTGTGATAATACTAAAGTCCCCAGCAGAAATTCAGAAGATAGAGGCTGCATGTATTATAGTTGCAGAAATTCTGGAGAACCTCAGGTCTTTTGTCAGGGCAGGGGTATCAACTGCGGAATTAGAGGCTTATGCAGACAGTCAGTTCAAGCAGAAGAAGGCAATACCTGCTTTTAAAGGATATAGGGGGTATCCGTCGAGTGTTTGTATATCTGTGAACGATCAGGTAGTTCACGGAATCCCTTCACATAGCACCAGACTTGAAAATGGGGATATTGTCAGCATAGACTTAGGAACTTTTCTTGATGGTTTTTACGGTGATGGAGCTATTACCGTTGCTGTAGGGCAGGTTGATGAGGATACCGCAAGACTTGTTGAATCAACTGAAAATGCCCTTTCCATCGGAATAGAAAAGGCTTTAGCGGGAAACAGAGTTTCTGACATTTCATCAGCCATACAGCAATACATTGAGTCTCAAGGTTTCTCTGTTGTCAGGGCATTTGTGGGTCATGGGATAGGTCGTTCTCTACACGAAGAACCCCATGTCCCAAATTTTGGAATACCAGGGCGCGGACCAAGACTGAAAGAAGGAATGACATTGGCCATTGAACCAATGGTCAATGCTGGTGGATCAGACATAAACATACTGGCTGACGGCTGGACAGCAGTAACAGCGGATGGCAGTTTATCAGCTCATTTTGAACATACTATTGCAATTACAAAAAATGGGCCAAAAATCTTGACTAAAATTTAGCAACACAAGTATAATTATAAGCTTAAAATGTCAAAAGAAGAAAATATAGAAGTACAGGGCACTATTGTTGAAACTCTGACTAACGCAATGTTCAGGGTGGAATTGGAGAATGGACAGGTAATACTCGCTTATGTATCAGGCAAAATGAGAATGCATTTCATAAAAATATTGCCTGGTGACAAGGTTACTGTGGAGATGTCTCCATATGACCTCACAAAAGGAAGAATAACTTACAGATTCAAATAATTAGTGATTGAGGAGGAATAAAATGAAGGTAAGACCTTCTGTTAAACCAATATGCTCTAAATGCAAAATCGTTAAAAGGAAAGGCGTTATAAGGGTTCTCTGTGAAAACCCGAGACATAAACAGAGACAGGGATAACAAAAATTCCAACTAAGGAATTTTAAATTAAAAATCTAAAAAGGAGTGCATATGGCGAGAATAGCTGGAGTTGATCTTCCTAAAAACGAGAGGGTGGAAATAGGGCTTACTCGTATATTCGGTATCGGCAGGCCTTTATCCAATAAAATATTAAACGCTACCAACATAAATCCTGATATAAGAGTAAAAGATCTGATAGATGAGGATATCGTCAAGATAAGGAATCTGATAGAGAGAGATTACATGGTAGAGGGCGATCTTAGGCGGGAGATTTCATTAAACGTAAAGAGACTTGCTGATATTGGATGCTATAGAGGGCTCAGGCATAAGCAGCATCTGCCTGTCAGAGGGCAGAGGACAAGAACAAATGCAAGGACTCGCAAAGGGCCCAGAAAGCTTGTAGTGAAGAAAAAATAAGGGGGTGCTTTTAAATGGCGCAGAAAAAAAGAATCGGCAAAAGGATAAAGAAAAATGTACCAACTGGTTCAGCCCATATCCAAACTACTTTTAATAATACTATAGTTTCGATAACAGATCAGAGCGGCAATGTAATAGCATGGTCAAGCGCAGGAAGCCTTGGATTTAAAGGTTCAAGGAAAGGCACTCCATTTGCAGCACAAATGGCTTCTGAAACCGCTGCAAAGAAAGCAATGGAAGCTGGAATGAAACAGGTGGATGTTTATGTCAAGGGCCCTGGAGCCGGAAGGGAGACAGCGATCCGCGCACTACAGGCAGCAGGGCTGGAAATAACCCTTATAAAGGATGTAACCCCTGTGCCACATAATGGATGCAGGCCGCCAAAAAGGAGGAGGGTGTAAATGGCACGATATACTGGGGCATTGTGCAGGCTTTGCAGGAGAGAAGGGGAGAAGTTGTTTTTAAAAGGCAACAGATGTTATACGGAAAAATGTGGCGTGGAAAGGAGAAAATATGCCCCTGGACAACATGGGCAAAGCAGGGGAAAGCTTTCTGACTATGGCATACAACTGAGAGAGAAACAAAAGGTAAGAAGAATATATGGCATTATGGAAGATCAGTTCAGGATATATTTTAAGAAAGCAGCGGGAATGAAGGGGATAACAGGCGAGGTCCTTCTTCAGTTGTTGGAAAGAAGGCTTGATAATGCTGTTTGCAGAATGGGATTTGCCTCTAACAGGCGACAGGCGAGACAGCTTGTAAAGCATGGACATTTTCAGGTCAATGGGAAACAGGTGGACATTCCTTCATATCTCTTGAAACCTGGCGATGTTGTTGAAGTCAAAGAATCCAGCAGAGAATCCCAGATAATATCTGACAATCTTTCTATAGCAGAGCATAAAGGATTCCCTGAGTGGATAGAGGTTGACTTGCAAAACATGAAAGCCAAATTTGTGAGGATCCCTTTAAGGGATGAGATACAACTGCCGGTTCAGGAACAGCTTATTGTCGAATTTTATTCAAAATAGGACATGTATAGTGTTTGTAATAATAGAATCAAGGCATAGGAGGCCGTATTATGGACCTTATTAAAAAGGGCTTTCAACTACCCAAGAAGATTAATTTTGATGAAGAGGCCCTGACAGATTTTTATGGCAAACTGGTTGTTGAACCGCTCGAGCGTGGTTTTGGCACCACCATTGGGAATTCGCTAAGAAGGATTCTGCTTTCTTCTATAGAGGGCACTGCAGCTACAGGCGTTAGGATATCAGGAGCATTGCATGAGTTTTCCACTATAAAAGGGGTTAAAGAAGACGTTGTGGATATTGTGCTGAATATCAAAAAACTCAGGCTCAAGATGTATGGCGAAGGCAAGAAAACTATCACTGTAAAAGCAAAAG
Organism: Thermodesulfovibrionales bacterium; assembly: GCA_030017995.1. GTDB lineage: Bacteria > Nitrospirota > Thermodesulfovibrionia > Thermodesulfovibrionales > Dissulfurispiraceae > JASEGS01. The sequence continues at coordinate 14,187 of JASEGS010000024.1, read as the reverse complement.
GACCTAAGGTAGTAACAGGGGCTGATGTGCAATGTGATCATGGCATAGAAGTGCTTAATAAAGATCACTATATCGCTACTGTAGATAATGGCGCAACGCTGGAGATGGAGATATATGTAAAAAAAGGCAAGGGTTTTGTATCAGCAGAAATGAATAAAGAGGAAGACTTGCTAGTTGACGTAATTCCAATAGACTCACTTTTTAGCCCGGTACAAAGAGCAAATTTCTGGGTTGAAAGGGCAAGAGTCGGAAGGTCTACAGATTATGATAGGCTTACTATGGAGGTATGGACTGATGGTAGCATCTCACCAGAAAAGGCTGTGAGTGATGCAGCGGCAATATTAATGGATCACCTTGATCTGCTTATCTTTGTGGAAGAGGAAACAGCAACAAAGGAAACGACAGGCACAGCTGCAATTATCTCGTCCAATCCTTCCTTAAACGAGAATTTATTGAAGAATATAGATGAGCTGGAGTTGTCGGTAAGGGCTTATAACTGTCTGAAAAACGCAAATATAAAGACTATCGCTGACCTTGTCCAGAAGACAGAGTATGAAATGCTCAGGACAAAAAACTTCGGACGCAAATCTTTAAATGAAATAAAAGAAATTTTGAACTCTATGCAATTGCATTTTGGGATGAGAATAGATACCAATGAGTAAGTTAAGGAGGCGAAAATGCGTCATAAAGTAGCGGCAAGGCATTTTAATAGAACGGCGAATCAGAGAAAGGCTTTGCTGAGAGGTCTCGTATCATCACTATTTGAGCACCAGAGGATAGAGACTACCCTGGCCAAGGCTAAGGCTATTAAGGGTATTGCAGAAAAACTTGTAACTTACGGGAAAAAGAATGATCTTCATTCAAAAAGGATGGTTCTTTCATATATACCCAACAGGGCTGTTGTGGCAAAGCTTTTTTCCGAAGTAGCGCCGAGGTTCTCTGACAGGAATGGCGGTTATCTTAGGATAGTCCAGACCCGCCAGAGGGTCAATGACCGTGCTCCAATGGCCATTATAGAGTTTGTTGACTATGAAGCTGTAAAACCCGCAAAAACAAAGGAAAAGGAAAGCAAAAAAGAGAAATGAGTGATATATTGATCGCTCTTGGTATAGTACTGGTCTGGATAATTTTGCAGCGTGTAGTATTACCCAAGTTTGGAGTGCCTACATGAGTAGCGCCTCCAAAGGGTTCAGGTGAATCCAGAAAGTGCAAGTGATTTCTTTATCTCCTTTTATTTAGTTCCGTGTGTCAAGATGTTTGCCTTGTTTTTCTTTAATCCTCGCGATGCCAAGATCGCCTTGTGCATCATCCATTTCTGAAAGCTTTAAATAATAATTATGGGCCTTTTCATCATCTCCCACGGATGCTAATGGGGACTGCTGCGTTAACTTCACAGGCACAGACAGGACTTGTCCTTAAACTTAAAGGACACACAATTCTTTCCAAAGCATCGTCTTTCTGTTATACTTTTTTTATAACATAAACAGGAGGTCTTTATGCTTGTAATTGCTGAAAATCTCAACACCAGGAATAAGACTTATATGGATGCAGTGAAGAATCATGACAAAAAGACCATTGAAGCACTCGCAAAGACTCTTGCTGAAAAAGGGGCTGATATGATCAATATCCAGTGTTCTTCTGATGGAGTTGGCGATGAAGAAACACTGCCATTGGTGGCAGAGATTGTGCAAGAGGCAACGAATTTGCCATTATGTCTTGATTCAAGGAATGCCGAGGCACTGAAAAAGTTGCTGACGCTATGTAAAGAACCTCCTCTGATAAACTACCTGTCAGCAGATGAAAAAAATTCTGAAGAGATACTCTCCCTTGTTAACAGATTTAAAGCCAATCTTATAATCAGGGCATTGAAGGGGACAGTGCCGACAACTATTGAGGCAAAACTCATGATACTGGAAGATTTGATAGAGAAGTCAAATGCCGCAGACATACCCAATGAAAGATTATTCGCTGACCCGTCTGTTGTGCATATGGGAAGAGGTATGGGACAGGAGCATCTTGTTAATACCCATGAATGTATAAGGGCACTTGTTGAGATGGTTGACCCTCCAATAAATACCATTGCATGGCTTTCCAACATATCCACAGGTATGCCCCAAAAGGTAAAATTTAGGGTAAATTCTATATTTCTCAGCTATCTTGCAGGAGCAGGTCTTGATGTAGCAATAGTAGATGTTACAGACATGGAGATAATGAAGACAATATATCTGATAAGGTCATTCAGGGATGAAATGATTTTCACTCCCGCAGATATATCATGAACTATGCTTAAACTCAGGGACGGCATAGTCGAACTTTACAGGAAAGTTGCTACATCCATTCCAAGTGATGTGGAAGAAGCCTTGAGAAAGGTTTGTGAGAATGAGACAGAGCTGTTAGGAAAATATACGATGGATATAATTCTTAAGAATATTTCGATTTCGAGGGCAACATCCCGTCCGATATGTCAGGACACGGGATTTCCAGTTTTTTTTGTAAAGATTCCGCAGGGTTTAAGCCATAATCTCATAAGACAGACCATTTTGGATGCAACACGTATTGCTACAGAGAAGGTTCCTTTAAGACCCAATGCTATTGATACGATTTCTGAGAGAAATACAGGGGATAATGTTGGAGAATATTTTCCGCTTATCTATATGGAAGAAACAGCGGAACAGACCCTCGTTGTTGATCTTATGCTGAAAGGCGGAGGCTGTGAAAATCTGGGACAGACCTATAAACTACCGTGGGCATTGGTCATCAGTCATCAAAGGTCAATAGAAAATAAAGACTTTGAAACCGTAGCAGAACGGGATTTCGACGGGGTGAGGAAGTGTGTCTTAGACGCTGTATTCAAGGCTCAAGGTAAGGGTTGTCCTCCTTATACCATCGGAATTGCGATAGGAGGGGCAAAGGATCAGGTTTCATTCCTTTCAAAGAAACAATTGATGAGAAGGATAAACGATAAGCATCCGGATAATGCGGTAGCAGCACTTGAACAAAAGATTCTGGCAGATATAAACAGTCTCGGCATAGGGGTTGCAGGTATGGGGGGCAAGACCACTGCTATCGGAGTAAAAATGACTATGGCTCACAGACATCCTGCGTCTTATTTTGTTGATGTATCTTTTTCATGCTGGGCAAACAGAAGGGGAAGGCTTATATGGTAAGTCCAGAAGTCAGGAGTCAGAAGCCAGAAATCAGAATAAAAACCCCTCTTTCAAAGGAAGATGTCCTGAGCCTCAAGGTTGGCGATATGGTGCTTATAAGCGGCAGGATTGTTACTGGCCGTGACAAGATCCACAAATTCCTTGCCCATGAAAGGCCCGACAAAAGGGATATCCCTTTTGAGCTTGAAGGGGGGATAATATATCATTGTGGACCTATAATCAGAAAGACTGATGAAACCTATAAATTAATCTCTGCCGGGCCGACAACAAGCATGAGAGTTGAGATGTATGAGGCAGAGGTTATAAGAACATATGGCGTCAGGGGGATCATGGGTAAGGGTGGAATGGGCATGGAGACCTTAAATGCCATGAAGGAGTTTGGGTGCATATATCTGCATACGGTAAGCGGCGCCGCTTCATATCTTGCAGATAAGATAATGAGGGTTGAAGGCGGATGGAAGATAGAGGAGTTTGGCATGCCGGAGGCGATGTGGCTTCTTGAAGTAGAGGACTTTCCTGCTATTGTAACCATCGATGCTCATGGGAACAGTTTGCATAGAGAGGTGGAGATGATTTCATTGGAAAAATTAAAAACAATGGTCGAGGGGTGATGATATGTTTTTTGTTGCAGGCGGAACAGGCTTTATCGGCAGGCATCTAATTCACGAAATGCAAAGGCTGACTTTCAAAGTCCGATGTCTTGTGAGAACGCCTGAGAAGGCAGAGATTTGTAAAAATGTAGGTTTTGAGGCATTTGCCGGAGACATCACTAACAGGGAAAGCCTTAAGGGCGCTATGAATAATTGCGATGTAGCTGTGCATCTTGTCGGCATCATAGAAGAGAAAGGCGAGCTTACTTTTCAGAGGGTTCATGTTGAGGGCACAGCTAACTTTGTGGATGAAGCAAAGAATGCAGGGGTAAAGCACATATTTTATCAAAGCGCCCTCGGTGCATCTGCAGCATCACAGGCTAAGTATTATAAAACAAAGGCAGAGGCAGAGGAGATCGTAAAGTCAAGCGGCATTTCTTATATTATTTTCAGACCTTCTCTTGTAATAGGCAATGGTGACGGCTTCACGGAAAAACTTATTGAACTCATCAGATTGGGTCCTTTTGTGCCCATACCCGGCAACGGAAATGCAAAGTTCCAGCCCCTTTATATAGAGGACTGGCTTAGATGTTTCTTTACAGTCTTTTCTGATGGATCACCGGGCGTGGATTTTGAGTCAAATATTTATGAGTTTGGAGGTACTGAATATCTTACATACAATGAAATGGTTCTTCAGCTTATGGAAGCAATGGGCGTGAACAAGCCTTTAGTGCATTTACCATTAGGGTTAGTAAAGATGAGTCTGCCGTTCTATGATATTTCAAAAGGTATTGGAAGTTTGCTTGGCAAGAGAATCCCCTCTGTTACCGGAGAACAGTTAGCCCTTTTGCAGACGGATAATATCTGCGGAAGGGATTCGGTGGAAAGGCTTTTCCATTTCAAGCCGGTAACTTATAGCGAAGCCTTAAGTAAGATTAGTCGCCATAGCTGAACAACAGTTATTTAACAACAAGCACAGGACATTTTGAGTAATCCACTATTTTTGATGAAACACTTCCCAATAGAAATTTTTTTGTTCCATGCCTTCCATGAGAGCCTATAACAATCAGATCAGCCTTCATTTTCTGGGCGGTCTCAAGTATTTTTTCAGCAGGGTCTCCTTGTCTGATGAGGGTCTTTACATCTATTGACCTGCCTGATAACGACTTTCTTATCTTTTCCATTGCTTCTGTCGTTTCACTGGCTAATGCCTCGAAGATGCGATTTCTGTCCACACTGGTTAGTTCAGTGAGGTAAAGCTCCGGTATAACAGATAAAATAGTAAGCGATGCGTTCATGCACACACTCATTTCTACAGCCTTCTTCATAGCCTTATCAGAAGACTTAGAGCCATCATGGGCTACAAGTATTTTTTCAAGTATTTTTTGCATACTTTCCTCCTCCTCAATCTTTTAGGCTTCTTACGAAATCTTTATTAGCCATATACCATTTAATAGTCTCTTCGATGCCTTTTTCTATGGATGTCTTTGGTGACCAACCCAGCAACTCTTTTGAGGAATCAATGTCAGCCCATGTGGCTGTTATGTCAGCCGGATGAAGGGGAAGCCATTGTATCTTTGCCTTTTTGCCCATCTGTTTTTCGATGAGATTGATGACATACATTAGCTCTACTGGGTTGTCATTGCCGAGATTAAATATTCTGTATCCAACTGGTTTCAAACACCTGATGGTGCCTTCTGCAATGTCATCTATATAAGTAAAATCGCGTTTTTGCCTTCCATCGCCAAAAACGGGTATGGGTCTATCCATATCTATGTTTTTTATAAACTTAAAGATACTCATGTCAGGTCTTCCGGCAGGGCCATAGACTGTAAAATATCTTGGAATGCTGACATCTATACCATGCAGGTAGTGATAACTGTAACACATCGCCTCTGCGCCTTTTTTTGTAGCTGAATAAGGCGCCAGGGGATGGTCTGTATTGTCCATGACATTGAATGGCATTTTGTTGTTGTCTCCATAGATGCTGGATGTGGATGCAAGTACAAATTTTTTTACATTGCCTGTTTTGCAGCATTCGAGCAGATTAAGTGTGCCCTTCAGGTTCGTATCGAGATATATCCATGGATCTTCCACGGATGCTCTTACCCCAGCCCTCGCTGCAAGATTAATAACAGCATCTATTTTATAATTGGCAAATACTGTCTTGACTTCTTCAAAATTGGCAATATCGCATTTGTGAAAACTGAAATTAGCCGCTCCTGACGCCGGGATCGTAGCTCTCAATTGCTGAAGTCGCCATTCCTTCAGCATTGGGTCATAGTAGTCATTTATGTTGTCTATGCCTGTAACGGAAATGCCATTTTTCAAAAGCAATTCAGATACTTTGCAACCTATAAATCCGCAACATCCTGTAACTAATACAAGTTCATAATTCATAGTTTATAATTCATAGCCAAAAGAGTGCTATGAACTATAAACTATGAGCTATAAAATTATGTTATTTTAACATATTTTATCTGGACTTAGCATAAATCCTGATTGGTGTGCCTTTAAAGGAGTATTCTTCTCTGATGGCTTTTTCTATATACCTTATGTGTTGTTGCTTTACAGCAAGAGGATAATTTACAAATACAACAAAGGTTGGCGGCTCTATGCCAATCTGTGTCATGTAGAAAAACTTCACTTCCTTGCCTCTGTATGCTGGCAGGGGCTTTGATGCCATAACTTTCGAAAGGAATTTATTCAGATCTCCTGTTGGTATCCGTTTCTTTCTTTCCTTGATGATTTCATCTATGACAGGGAATATTTTGGTTGTCCGTTTTTTTTCAAGGCCTGATGTAGTAATACACGGCACATAATCCGCAAACCACATTTTGCTTTTGAGCTGCTGGATAATTTTTTTATATTCGGTTTCCGGATTTTTTACAATGTCCCATTTATTCAAAAGAAAGATCAGGCTTTTGCCATATTCTTCAGCGATACCTGCTATCTTTTGGTCCTGGTCAACTATCCCTTCAGATGAATCGAGGACCACGATAACCACATCTGCCCTCTCTATACTCTTGATCGAACGCACAACAGAAAACCTTTCGATAGAATATACCTTGCCTTTTTTCCTTATCCCTGCAGTATCGATTAAAAGATATTTCCTGCTGTAATATGTACATACGCTGTCTACCGCATCCCTCGTTGTGCCTGGTATTGGACTGACAATGAGTCTCCTTTTCCCCAGAAGAGAATTTATGAGCGTTGATTTTCCCACATTCGGTCTGCCTACTACAGCAATCTTTGGCATATCTTCTGTTTTCTTTATTGCCATTGTTTCCGGCAGATACGAGACAATCTTATCCATAAGTTCATCAAAACCATGACCTGTTACAGCAGAAACAGGGATAATCTCATCTGCGCCAATTTTATAAAAATCAAGCAACATGTCTTCTTTTGAAGGGACATCTATCTTATTTGCAACCCATAATATCTTTTTCCCGGATCCCCTCAAAATATTTGACAGTTCTTCATCTGATGGATTGAGGCCCTCTTTGGCATTAAAGAGATGGATTATCAGATCAGACTCTTCAATTGCAAACAGCGCTTGTTCTTTTACCTGGCGTGCTATATCTTTGTCCTCGTGTGGGATGCCTTCAGCATAGAATCCGCCTGTATCCACAATAATGAATTTCTTGTCCTCCCATTCTGCCTCGCCGTAATTTCTGTCCCTTGTAACTCCAGGGGTGCTCTCTGTTATAGCAGCGGACTTTATGCGTTCCGCACATGTTCTTATTATGCGGTTGAAGAGGGTTGATTTACCTACATTTGGTCTTCCAACAATGGCAACGATTGGGTTCATGTTTTTGTTTCTGATATCCTATATGTCTTTATTTTTTTATGAAGGTTGCTTCTTTCGACTTCTATTGCGTCTGCTGTTCTGGAAATGTTCCAGTTGTTCTCTCGCAGCTTTTTAATGATGAAATCCCTTTCGAAGAAATCCCTTGCGTCTTTCAATGTCTTATACGAGAAATAGTCATATTCTTTAGATGCAGACTGTGTTTTAAATATTGCCATGGTATCCACATCTGTTTTGTCAATCGTATCAGAAGGAACCATTATCATAAGTCTTTCGACTGCGTTTTTAAGCTCCCTTATATTTCCAGGCCAGTCGTGATCTTGAAACATTTTCATAACATCGTCATCAAGCCGTTTTTGCCTCACACCGTTTTCTGAAGAGAATAAATCAACAAAATATTTAATTAAACCGGGCATGTCATCTTTCCTCTCTCTCAGAGGCGGAATGCTTATGGGGATTACATTTAATCTGAAATAAAGGTCTTCCCTGAAGTTGCCGTTTTTTACTTCCTCTGTTAAATTCTTGTTCGTTGCTGCAATGATCCTTACATCAACCTTTATGTTTTTGCTGCCACCGACCTTCTGGAATGTCTGTGTTTCTATCACTCTGAGAACCTTTGCCTGGGTCTGGAGGGACATATCGCCTATTTCATCTAAAAACAGAGTGCCTTTGTCAGCCAGCTCGAATTTTCCAATCTTCTTTTCAGAAGCCCCTGTGAATGCCCCTTTTTCGTGACCAAAGAGTTCGCTCTCAATTAATTCCTGCGGGATGGCTGCACAGTTTACTTCTACAAATGGGTCGTTGGCACGCTGGCTCTTTTCGTGTAAAGATCTTGCTACAATTTCCTTGCCGGTTCCGCTCTCACCGAGTATGAGCACCCTGCTGTTACTCGGAGCAGCCATGTCTATTTGCTGCTTAAGCAACTGCATTTTTTCGGAATCGCCTATTAATCTGTATTTCTTTGTTAGATTAGCCTTTAGTGAGCGGTTTTCATCTTCGAGCTTTTTGCGTTCTAATGCCCTTTTTGTGGTTATTAACACCTTTTCAAGGGACAGGGGTTTTTCTAAAAAATCATATGCCCCTGATTTTGTAGTTTTGACAGCTATCTCGATATTCCCATGCCCTGATATCATGATAATAGGTGTGCTGTTGTTAATGTTTTTTAGTTTTGATAGTGTCTCAATACCGTCCATCTCCGGAAGCCAGACATCAAGAAAAATAAGATCAGGTGACCTTTCTTTTGCTAATATCAAAGCATCTTCCCCTGATGAGGCAGTTATAACGCTATATCTCTCATCCTCAAGTATTCCGGACAGGCTTTCCCTTATGCCCTCTTCATCATCAACTATCAATATGAGTTCTTTAGACATGTAACCCTCATCCATCATTTTTACAGCGATGGTATTTTTATAATACCGGTATTTCTATACTAAAGACAGCGCCATGCGGCAGGTTATCCCTGACCAGTATCTGTCCGCCATGGTCACTGATTATCTTGCTGGCTATGGCAAGGCCGAGTCCTGTGCCGTCTTTTCTATTTGAGAAATAAGGAACAAATAATTTCTCCTTTTCCTCATCTTTTATTCCGGGTCCGTTGTCTGCGATATCAATCGCCATATTATTTTCATTCATTCTGATGGAAATATCAATAACTCCCTTGTTATTCATCGCCTGTATAGCATTGTCTATAATATTGATCAGGACTCTTTTAAATTGTTCTGTATCAACGCTAATCAGAGGGATGGCATGAGCTATATGAACATTCATTTCGACATCTTTAAACCCTTTGTATAAAGAAATTACGTTGTCTATTAATTCAGATGCATTTGCAGGGATCTTGTTTATATCAGGCATCCTGCCGTATTTCGAGAACACATCAACCAGTCCCTTCAGGCTCTCAACTTCAGAAATTATTGTTTTTGTTGATTTCTCAAAAACTGAATCAAAATCTTCATCCTTTTGTTTCCATTTTTTTATAAGCCTTTCTGTGGATAGCCTGATCGGCGTCAGGGGATTTTTGATCTCATGAGCTAATCTTCTTGCCACTTCCTGCCATGCCATTACCTTTTGTGCCTTTATGACATCTGTAAGATCATCAAAGACAACGAGTATGCCGAGGGGTTTTGATGTATATGATTCCCTTATGCCGGATATATAGACCCGGAGCATCAGAATTTTGCCGTTAATATTCACTTTGACCTCTTTCTTGATCTCCCTTATTATTTTACCTTCCAGTCCTTTTACGAGGGTTGTGAGGTCTTTTGAATTTAAGCCTGCTACAAGCTCTTCATAAACTTTGCCTGTTATATCCTTCTGATTAAAATTCAATATAGAACATGCTGCTGTGTTGATGGTTAAAATCCTGCCATTGTTGTCAAGGACTATCACCCCTGAATTGATATTTTCGAGTATGTTTTCCAGATAGAGTCTTCGTTTATCTGATTCAACATAGGCTTTTTCAAGAGTGTCTTTGTTATCTTTCAGTTGTCTTATCATCTGGTTGAATGAATTGATCAGAAGACCAACTTCGTCTTCACTGCTTACGGTGACGCGGGCTGTAAGATCGCCTGATGCTACTTTTTCAGTCGCTTCTGCAAGACTCTGTATAGGAATAGTGATGCCCCTTGAAATTTTTAAGGATACCCATAGCCCGGTGAAAACTATCATGAGTGTTAAAAACCCGAGTATGAATATGTAATTAAGTTTTAAGGGTTCTTTAAAGGATTCAAGTTTCAGGTAGTCTTCATAAAGTTCTTTTAATTCCCCCGCCTTTTCTGAAATCGTTGCCGGCAGGGACAGTTCAACTACGATTACTTCATTCTTGTTATATTCATTAGATCGGACAGCGGCCAAGATAATATCGCCGGAATCTTTTGAGATAACCTCTGAGCCCTCCTTCCCATTAAATGCATCTTTAATTAAATCAGATGCGTTTGGGGGCGGCGTAGTATATCTGTGGACAGACATTTCAGATGAATAGAGATGTTTTCCGGCTGCTACTTGTTTTGCTGTTGTCATGGCCCGTTCTCTTTCATAGTCATAAAAGGCTCTGGCAAGCTCAACAGACTTGTTGAATGGCTCTTTCATGTGTGGAGAAAAGACACGACTGATATAATTTGTCGCAAGACCGCTTGCAGCCAAAAAAAGTAATGCTGAGGGTATCAGGGTTAAAACAATAAAAATTGCTGCAAGTTTTGTTCTGAATTTGTACCCCAGAACCCTGTTTTTCCTTTCCTGATACAGCCTGAGGAGGTTTTTCCCAACAAAGAAAATGAGCGTCAGAAGGGCCAGCATATTGACAGTAAGGAGGCTGATAAGCAAGAAGCGTGTTGTTATGTCAACGGTGGGAAGTTTTATAAAATATAGTTCTATCGCTGTTATAACAGCAATTATGAGGAGCAGCGTAAATATAATTGTTAAATGTTTGAACAGTTTCATTGCTTATCTCATATTTATTTGAAAAGCTGCAGAATCTTTTGAAACAGTGAATTCCTTTTCCGGCACAAAGAACAAGAAGTATCCGATAACAGGAGGCAGCTTTCTAATGCGGGATTCTACTGTGATTTTTACAAAATATGAACCCGGCTCAAATTCTTTTACATTTGCGATCTTCATCTCTGTAACAGTAGTTGCCCAACTTATCATTGACTCCAGGTCTTTAAATCGCTTTTCTATCTGGAGATTGCCGTCAATATTTATTGCTACATATTCACGTTTGATGGGATCACTTTTTAATATCTTCACCAACTTTTTACCGGTAATAAACTCATCAGGCCAGACATTCCACGACCTGAAAAGGTCTATGTAAAACACGAGTTCTTTTGACACCCCTCCATTTAAATCATCCGTGAACTTGGGATTAAATCTTATAGATGTTGTAACATATACGTCATTGTTATGCAGTCTTGCGTTTATAGAAGAGACCTCTGTGGCAAGGCCTGGAATCGCAAAAATCAGGATACAGGAGATAGAAGACAAAAGAAAAATAATATAACAGTAAAGACTTTTCCGTATTCTGGGTTCCGTCTTTTGCGCTCTATGTTCTGACCCCGAGTATTTTTTCATCTTGACATAAGTATAGAAATTTATTTTCATTATAACATAGGCGTTTAATTGCTGATTTTAGATTGCAGATTTCAGATTTTTAAACTCATAAATCATAAATCTAAAATCATAAATCTAAAAAGTTGGAGGTGTCCAATGGAAATAAAAATAGTAAGAGTCAACATCCCTGAAAACTGCAATATAATCATGGGGCAGACACATTTTATAAAGACCGCAGAGGACATTTACGAAATAATAGCTACGACTGTCCCTCAGGCTAAGTTCGGCATAGCATTTACAGAGGCGTCAGGCCCCTGCCTCATAAGGACAGAAGGCAATGATGATGAACTCATAGAAGCGTGTGTTAAAAATCTTCAAGAAATCGATGCAGGACATGTCTTTTGTATACTGCTTAAAAATGCCTACCCTATAAACATTCTTAATCCAATAAAGAATTGCCCTGAGGTCTGCAGGATTTATTGCGCAACTGCAAACCCTCTGGAAGTTATAGTTGCTTCAACAGAGCAGGGCAATGGTATTATAGGCGTAGTTGACGGTTTTCCGCCAAAAGGAGTGGAGAATGCAGAAGACAAAAAACAGAGGAAAGAGTTTTTGAGAAAGATAGGGTATAAGTTATAATGCCGGAGTTAGAATCCTGAAATATGAAGTTGTATTATTGCAGGATTTTATGCTATCCTGCAATAGCAGTCACTATTATTGCAGGATTAAGCAATAAAGAGGATGAATATTGAATCCAAAAGATTTTGAAAATTCATCAGCGGGCAAATGTATAAAGACATTAGATGGATACTGGGCATTTTTGCCAGATCCGCTACCCCCACTCATTAATTATGACAGCAAACTCATTAAGCTTCTTTCTGAAGCAGACAGGTTATTAGGTGAATTATCCGGAACAGGAAGGCTGCTGCCTAATCCCTATCTTTTAATTGCGCCATATATCCGCCGTGAGGCAGTCTCAAGCTCACGGATTGAAGGTACGCAAGCATCTCTGAGCGACCTATTCTTCTACGAAGCGGCAGAGTGGGAAGAGCCTAAGGTGCCTGACGTAATGGAAGTGCGAAATTATGTTCAGGCCATGGAATACGGAATTAAACGGCTTATGGAACTGCCGGTATCCGTAAGGCTGATTAGCGAGATTCACAAGATTTTAATGAAAGGGGTAAGAGGTGAACATGCCACGCCCGGAGAGATTCGTCACAGCCAGAACTGGATAGGACCTTTTGGTTGTCTGCTTAATGAAGCCACTTATGTTCCACCGCCAGTGGAAGAAATGAATAAGGCATTGAGTGCGTGGGAAAAATTTATTCATTCAAATCCTGATGAACCGCCATTAATACAATGTGCCCTTACACATTACCAATTTGAAGCCATCCACCCATTTCTTGACGGCAATGGCCGTATTGGCAGGCTTATAATCACTTTCTTTCTCTGCGAAAAGGGATACTTAACTCAACCACTCCTTTACCTGTCGGCATTTTTTGACAAATACAGAGAAGAATATTATGGCAGACTGCTTGCTGTCAGTCAAAAGGGGGATTGGCGAGGATGGATCGAATTTTTCTTGCGTGGAGTAATTAATCAATCCAAAGATGCTATATCAGATGCTAAGAAAATACTTGGACTGCACGCTGAATACCAGAGTATCCTTGAAAAGACCAAAAGAGTTCCGGAATCTGCACATAGGTTAATTGATGAACTATTTATAAATCCTGTTATTTCCATCTCAGGGTTAAGCAAAAGATGGGGTATGCCGTTTAATTCAGTAAAAACAGGAGTATTGAGGCTTGTTAATACAGGCATCCTCGGCGAAGTAACAGAAAGAAAACGAAATAAACTTTTTATTGCGCCAAGGTTAATAAAATTGTTGACTGCTACAGACGGAGAAAAATAACTCTTGGGGGTTAGATAATTTATGGCTACTCTAAGTTTTAAAGGGAAAAGTTTTGTTCAGAATCATCATCTGTCTGTAAAGTATCATCAGCTTATTCCTAAGAAAGATAAAAGCCTCACCGATAAAATCAGTCTTAACGACAATCTCATTATCCACGGCGATAATCTCAAGGCATTAAAAGCCCTCCTTCCGACGTATGCAGGCAAGGTAAAGTGCATCTACATCGACCCGCCTTATAACACTGGAAATGAAAAGTGGATTTACAACGACAACGTCAACAGCCCTATGATGCAGGAATGGCTTGGAAAGGTGGTGGATAAAGAAGACCTCACCCGTCATGACAAATGGCTCTGCATGATGATGCCGAGGCTGAAGTTGTTGAGGGAGTTGTTGAGGGATGACGGGGCGATTTTTGTAAGTATCGATGATAATGAGCAACATAATTTAAGGTATTTGATGGATGAGATTTTTGGTGAGAATAATTTTGTTACAAACATAATTTGGCATAAAAAATATAGTCTCCAAAGTGATGCTAAATATTTTTCAGATACGCATGATTTTATTCTTTGTTATGCTAAAAACAAACTTAATGGAGAAAACAAATCGGGATGGACGAGAAGTTTATTACCAAGGACAGAAAAACAAGACAAACTATATCGTTATGAT
>JASEGS010000023.1 GCA_030017995.1 Thermodesulfovibrionales bacterium | reverse complement strand
GGGACTTCCGCTACATAATAGCCTGATTCATCCTGCTCAATCTTTATGTGCAGTTTCATAACTCCTCCTGTTTATATAATCTAAATTTTTAAATCCTTCTTTAATTGTTCTGGAGTAACCTTTCTTCTCTTATGTCTGCTAATCTTGTTCCACATCACTGCTGGGCTAAGGATTCCAAGGTCAGAGGCGTATTTGACAATTGTAGCCCTTGCAGCCTCGTCTTTATTCGCAAAAAGGCCTTTCTTGACCATTTTGTTCAATGCGTCTTCTTCGGCTCGTTCTAACTTAATTGCTGTGCTGGACATATTTACACCTCGCCACTAATTTAACATTATCTTACAACATATTATGCCATAAAAATAAAGAACAAGCATATCCGCCCCAAATCCGTCAGCAATTGCAGATATTGAGAGACAAAGGCATTCTGGAGTTTACCCCGTTTAATTCCTTCAGCAAATCGCAAGGCATGAATGATGTGGGCTGTTTTGGAATTAACGGGGTTTGATGGAAAGGGGAGGTGCGGGATTATCTAACTATTCTCTCCCGCCTCTTCTGATAATTTTTCTATGAGAGTAACAGTTGCGTAAAAACCGGCCGTCCGAAGTTTTTCAACTTCCGTCAGGAAGCTCTTTATAAAGCCCCTTTTCTTCGCCCATGCAAGAAGTCCGAGAGTTCCGATAACATTCAGACCATATCTATGGGCGAAACGGCGGGCATCCTGATCGTCAAGGATAACCCAGTCAGCCTTTTGGTCAGCCTTTTGTTCTAATGCAAGACATATTACCTCAGCCTCGCCGCCGTCGAGTTCTTTTGTAAGCACATTGAGTAAAGCCTTATCTTTAACTGTTTTGACTTTAAGCCAGCCGCTTAATGCTTTGGTCACGGATGTTGCTACAATATCTTGCTTAATATTGATTTCAGAGATAACGCCTTTTGGGACTACTATGTTTCCAAATTTTTGGAGAATAGGGAGTCTGTTTATTTTTGAAAGGAATAAGAGGGGGCCTGTATTGACAATAACCTTCATTTAAGAGACTTTACTGCTTTTATTTCCCTTTCTATCTCTTCCGCTTGTATGTTTATTGCGGGTATTTTGTAATGACCGAGCTTTTGAAGGAAGGATACCCTGTCCAATCCAGCCATTTTTGCAGCTTTGCCTGAAGATATTTTCCCCAACTCGTAGAGTTTAGCAGCAGCAAGGAATCTCACCTCTTTGGTAAACTCTGAATCTGATAACTTTAGTGTCTGGGGAAGCCCTTCCGGATATGGTATGGTTACTGTTTTCATATTTTTATTTTATATAAAAAAGACAGCTTTAACAACTTATTTCTAATATCCACCCAAAAATCCACTCTATGAGCCGTTGGCTCAACGAGCCATAGGCGAGTCAAAGACCGGCAGTTGCAGATGTTAAGAGACAAAGGCATTCCGAGGTTTACCCCGTTTAATTCCTTCAGCAAATCGCAAGGCAGGAATACGGAGAGAGGAATAACAGCTTATTCAAAGAGTGCGGTTACAAAATCCTCGGGATTGAAGTCCTTCAGGTCATCAATACCTTCACCAATGCCGATGAGCCTTACAGGTATGCCCAGTTCTTTATTTATTGCGAAAATTATCCCTCCTTTGGCAGTGCCGTCAAGCTTTGTAAGGGCTATGCCGGTGACCCCTGCTGCCTCGCTGAATATGTGGGCCTGTCTAAGGGCATTTTGTCCTGTCGTTGCATCCACTATAAGAAGTATCTCATGCGGCGCATCTGGCAGGGATTTTTTAATTACGCGATTGATCTTTTTCAGCTCTTCCATAAGATGAGCCTTTGTGTGGAGCCTTCCTGCCGTGTCTATGATAACAACATCAGTCCCCCTGTGTTTTGCAGCCTCTACAGCATCAAATGCAACAGCAGCCGGGTCTGAACCGCTTTGATGTTTAACTATATCAGCGCCTGTCCTTTTTGCCCATATCTCAAGCTGTTCAATAGCTGCTGCCCTGAATGTGTCTGCTGCCGCAAGTATTACAGAGGTTCCCTCTGAAACAAACCTCGCTGCAAGCTTGCCGATGGTGGTGGTTTTGCCGACACCATTGACGCCTACAGTCAATATTACAAAAGGTTTTTCACCGAAAATGACGAGAGGGTGAGCCTTTCCGAGGAGTGAAGACATTTCAGACTTCAGGCAGGATTTTACGTCATCAGCGTTTTTAACCTCTCCTGTCTTGACCTTTACCTTGAGCAAGTCAATTATTTCTGTAGTAGCCTCAGAGCCAACATCAGAAGTGATAAGAACCTCTTCAATCTCTTCTATTGTTTCAGCGTCAATCTTCCTGTTAAGGAGGATTGATTCTACCCTCTCCACAATATTCTTTTTTGTCTTTGTCAGACCTGATTTAAGCTTATCTAAGAATCCCATTGGCAATAATTGGATAGAAAATTTTTGATTTTCATCATAGCATAATGTCATGAAAATAATCATTAACAAAGGATTTCCCCTCTCCTTGAAAAAAAGGCAAGCTATTTGATAGTATTAAAAATGCCCGGCGAACTGGTAAAGGCAAGCATTTTGCTAAGGGTTATAGCGAAAATACTGGACTTCATAATCGTTATTATTCTGGTAAAGGTCATACCCCAGGTAGGTTATCTATCTGGTCTGTTATATCTGCTCATCAGCGACGGTCTTTTTGATGGAAGAAGCATGGGCAAGAAGGTATTGAGATTAAAGATGGTATCCCTTTCAGATAAAGCCTCGAGCCCTTTCAGGGATTCCATATTAAGAAACTCTACTATCGCAGTTGCGTTTCTTCTATATAAGATACCTCTGATCGGATGGTTGCCGGGGCTTATAGTCCTGGTGCTGGAGGTCCTATTAATGCTGGGCAATAAAGAGGGAATGAGGCTCGGCGATGATATGGCGAATACAATGGTAATAGAAGGATAAAAGGAGGAGAAGGTGTTTTTCGACAGGATTCTGGGCATGTTTTTAAATGATCTTGCAATTGACCTCGGCACTGCAAATACCCTTGTTTATATGAAAGGCAGAGGCATAATATGCAATGAACCATCAGTGGTTGTCCTCAGACGGGATAACAAGAAACCAATTGCAGTGGGGATGGAGGCAAAGGCGATGTTGGGCAAAACCCCTGCAAACATAATAACCATACGGCCAATGAAGGATGGCGTCATCGCAGACTTTGATGCTACAGAAGAGATGCTGAAATATTTCATCGCCAAGGTCCATAACAGAAAGAACTTTGTTTCTCCGAGAGTGATTATAGGGGTTCCATCAGGCATAACACAGGTGGAACAGAGGGCAGTTAAAGACGCAGCCCATGCCTCAGGCGCAAGAGAAGTATATCTCATAGAGGAGCCTATGGCTGCAGCCGTGGGAGTGGGACTGCCTGTTGGAGAGCCTTCAGGAAACATGATCGTAGATATAGGCGGTGGAACTACTGATGTAGCTATCATATCCCTTGACGGAATAGTTTACAGCAAGGCTGTCCGTGTTGGCGGTGACAGAATGGACGAGGCGATAATAGCTTATATAAAGCGCAAGTACAATCTGATGGTCGGTGAACGCACAGCAGAATTAATAAAAATAAACATAGGATCAGCTCATCCAACTGACAAAGTCTTTGAGCCCATGGAAGTGAAAGGAAGGGATTTAATATCAGGAATACCTAAGGCTATTACCATAACAGAAGACGAGATAAGAGAAGCCCTTCAGGAGAGCGTTGCTCTTATAATGGACACCATTAAGGTCACACTCGAAAATACTCCTCCAGAGCTTGCAGCAGATATTGTTGACAGGGGCATTGTGCTTGCTGGCGGCGGGGCGCTGTTAAGGGGACTTGATGTGCTGATAAAAGAGCAGACAGGTGTGCCGGTTATAGTGCCTGATGATCCTTTGACTGCTGTTGTCAGAGGATGCGGAATAATGCTGGATAAATTAGAACTCCTTAGGAGTGTGGCTTTAGCTTCTTACTAATGTCCAGAGGGAAAAAAAGAGTCCTTATACTTTTAGTCCTTTTTCTCACAGCCTTTATATTAATGACCATCCAGCATTCCAGCCAGCGTTCGGGGAAAATTTTTATCCTTCTCCGATCATTATCTTATCCATATGACATGATTAACAGCCTCACCTCATCAGCAAAAAATACGCTTAAAGAATTCTGGAGTGCCTTTGATGAAAACAAAAGACTTAAAAAGGATCTCAGAGATGCCCTTTTTGAAAGGCAGAGATACTCAGAGGTCATCCATGAAAACAAGCGTCTTAATGAGATGCTGAATATGAAGGAGCATCTGCCAAATTATGTTACTACAGCAAAGGTGATCGCCAGAGGCTATGACAAGCTGCTCAACATTGTAATCATGGATAAGGGGAAAAATAACGGTGTTAAAAAAGACATGGCAGTTATGTCGCCAGCAGGACTTGTGGGAAAGGTTTATTCTGTTAAAGATGATTTTTCCGAGGTTCTGCTTTTGAAAGACCCAAACTTTTCAGTTGCTGTAAGATTGCAAAACAGTAGGAGGGAAGGAATCATATCAGGGACAGGACATAATTATTGCCTGCTTAAATACGTCCCGCCGGAAGAGTCGGTAGTAAAAGGGGAATTGGTAATTACGTCCGGTCTTGATGGCGTTTTTCCGCAAGGGTTGCCTGTTGGAGTTATAAGTCTTGTAAAAAAAGAGGGTATAGAGTTTTTCCAGTATATCCAGGTCTTACCCCTTCAGTCTGATGCAAAGATAGAAGAAGTAGCGGTTGTGAGCAAGTAAATGTTGAAGTGGTTGTTATTCATCTTCTTCGCATTTCTGATACAGAATCGGTTGCGGATTTTCGGTTTTCCACTGACCATTTCCACTGCTCTTGTGTATTATTATGGAGTGAAAGGCATTCACCGCAAATACAGAACAGACGGTTATGTTGGCAGCACAGCCGAACTCAAGAGCACAGCATTCGGCGCCTTTGTGGGGATGCTTGAAGATATTCTTTCTGGTTCAATAATCGGGCCTGCTTTATTCAGCAAAGGGTTAATAGGTTTTTTCAGTATTATTACATTTACAGATGTCTTGTTTAAATGGACCCCTTTGGCAGGAGGGCTTGTTATAGCTGTTTTTACCTGTATTGATGGGACAGTGTTTGCTGCGCTGCGAATGCTTTTCAGTGATATAACGCCGAATATCTCTGTTATTTTTCAGACTATCATTATACAGGCTGTTTTAAACATACCCTTTGGTATAATATTCAAACCTGCTGATTATGATTGATGCTGACAGGATATCATTATGGTTTTAAAGAGAGCAAAATTATGCCCCTATTTAATAATTGCCATTTCCATCATATTTTGTTTCAGACTATGGCAACTTCAGATATTAGATGGGGACAAGTATAAAGCTTTATCAGAAGACAACCGCCTCCATATCGTAAAGACCCCTGCTCCAAGAGGCATCATATTTGACAGAAACAATGTTCCGCTTGTAAAGAATGTCCCGTTTTTCAGTGTATCTATAACTCCGGAGAATCTTACAGATATTGATATGGATTCCCTTTCTTCACTCTTAGGATTGCCTAAGCGCGAATTGGAAGAGAAACTGAACAAAAATGATAACAGCCCTTTTGTCCCTTTAAAACTAAAGCAAGGCCTGAGTTTTCAAGAGGTGGCAAGAATAGAAGCAAGACATTCTGACTTCCCCGGCCTCTTTGTTGAAACAGATGTAGGCAGGGAATATCCTTATGGCAAGGTGGGCGCGCATTTGGTTGGCTATCTCGGCAAGATAACCCCAGCGCAATTTAATAACCCGATATTGAGACACTTCCCGCCCGATGCCTTAATAGGTCAATGGGGCGTAGAGGCATTATACGATGATCATCTCAGGGGAACAGCAGGTGAAAAGATCATAGAGGTAGATGCTATGGGAAGGGAGTTAAGGATGCTGCAGGAGAGACAGCCTGTCAGGGGTAAGGATATAAATTTAAGTATAGATATAAATATCCAGAAGGCTGTGGAAGAGGCGTTCGGAAATAAAGCTGGCGCTCTCGTTGCAATAAAACCCGATTCAGGAGAGATACTCGCACTTGAAAGCCTTCCATCGTTTGACCCGAATTTCTTCTCAAGAGGAATAAATTATGAATACTGGAAGTTACTCACTGAGGATAAAAAGAAACCAATGCTAAACAGGGCTGTGCAGAGTCAGTATCCTCCTGGCTCTACTTTCAAGATAATAACAGCCATAGCAGCCCTTGAAGAAGGAGTAATAGACCTCCATGCAAAAGTTAATTGTACAGGCGGCATAAGTCATGGAAAATGGACATTCGGATGCTGGAAAAAAGGAGGACACGGCGATATAGAGCTACGCAGGGCTATTATAGAATCATGTGATGTATATTTCTATGAGTTAGGCAAAAGACTGGGAATAGACAAGATTCATAAATATGCCACAGCCTTTGGCATGGGCAGAGAAACAGGAATTCAGTTGATGCCTTTAAAGGAAAGAAAAGGATTAATACCAGACGCTGAATGGAAGAAGGAAAAGAAAAATCTGCCGTGGTATCTTGGGGATACCTTTATTTCTGCCATCGGACAGGGTTATGTATCTGTTACACCCATTCAGTCAGCTATTATGATGGCTGCTGTCGCTAATGGTGGACATATTTACCAGCCGACCTTTATAAAGGGTGGTAATGCCCCGTCAGAAACTATAACCTTAAAACCGGAAACTATAAGTATTATAAGAGATGCATTAAAAGGAGTTGTTAATGAGGCTAATGGCACAGCTTATGGGTCAAGATCTTCTATTACAACACTTGGAGGAAAAACAGGGACAGCTCAAGTGGTAGGGAAAAGCGGCCTGCGTGGAGAGAGGTTTATGGACCATGCATGGTTTGTTGCATTTGCACCTGTTGATAAAACTGATATAGCCCTCTCTGTCTTTGTAGAACATGGAGGCCATGGCAGCTCAGCAGCAGCTCCTATAGCAAAAAAGGCAATAGAAGCGTATATGAAAAGTCAGGAGTCAGAAGTCAGAAGTCAGGAGTCAAAGAGTGCTGAAAATTGACAGAAGATTAATCAAGAATTTTGATTGGATAACCCTTTCCATTATATTCACTCTGTCCATTATAGGTATAATGACTATATACAGCGCTACCCGCCCACCAATTGGAATGGGAAGCCATCCGGACTTCTATTTAAAACAGATTTTATGGCTTTTAATAAGCCTTTTTGCCATCATTGCCGTAGTAACCTTAAACTACATATGGCTTTACAGATTTTCTTACCCTTTTTACGGCTTGGGGCTTCTTCTGCTTTTGATTGTTCTATTCGCAGGCAGAACAGGCATGGGAGCGCAGAGGTGGTTGAGCATAGGTGTTGTTTCTTTTCAGCCCTCTGAATTTTTCAGATTGTTTTTTATAATAGGCTTTTCAGCGTATTTGACAAATATAGGGCAACATCATAAAGACAAGGTTTTTATTAAAAGTCTTTTAATATTCGCTGTGGTTCCCCTGATATTATTAATAAAACAGCCTGACCTCGGCACAGCCGTCCTCCTTATGTCTCTGTTTTTCGTGCTTATTATTTCAAAGGGTATAAGTAAAAAGATAATAATACTTTTCTTAATAATAGGGCTTATTTCAGTGCCTTTTTTAGGCCATATATTCTGGGAAGGTCTCAAGGACTATCAAAAGAACCGCATCACGGCCTTTATTGACCCTGATATTGACCCGGCAGGAATAGGTTATCACATCAACCAGTCAAAGGTTTCTGTAGGCTCCGGAAAATTTTTGGGCAAAGGTTATTTAAAAGGAACCCAAGGCCCATTAAGATTTTTACCGGAAAAGCACACAGATTTCATATTTTCCGTTTTTGCTGAAGAATGGGGCTTCATTGGCAGCATCTTACTCATAGGCGTTTATCTGCTGCTATTCTTAAGAGGACTTGACACATCCATAAAGGCTAAAGATGAATTTGGAAAATTTGTGGCTGTAGGCATAACAACCATGTTTTTCACTTATTTTTGCGTGAACATTGGAATGACCCTCGGAATAATGCCTGTAGTAGGAGTGCCGTTGCCTTTCATGAGCTATGGGGGCACAGCTCTTTTAAGTAATTTCATCGCTGCGGGCATACTAATAAGCATCAGGACGAAAAGATTTGAATTGTTCTATCCATAATCACTGCCTTATGCTAAAATATGCATAAATGGACAGCGAGCGTATTCCCTGCAGCTTGCTGCGGGATCAAGCGAGCGAATGTAATAAACTAATTCCTTACATTAAGATTTCCTGTAGCTTGCTACAGGAAATCTTCAATTTTAATTTGGAGGGCAATCAATGAAAGTCATGGAAGGCGACCTTCAGGCAAAGGGTCTAAAATTTGGTATAGTTGCGAGCAGGTTTAATGATTTTATAACAACAAGGCTTCTTGAAGGAGCCTTGGATGCACTTATAAGACATGGTGCAAAGGAAGAGGACATAGAAGTGGTGAAGGTTCCCGGTTCCTTCGAGATACCACTCGCAGCAAAAAAGATGGCGCTGAAAGGCAAATATGATGCAATTATCTGCATTGGAACAGTCATTAGAGGCGCAACTCCCCATTTTGACTATGTTGCTGCCGAAGTTTCAAAAGGCATAGCAGCAGCGTCCTTGGATACAGGGGTCCCTATCGCTTTTGGCATAATAACATCTGACACTATTGAGCAGGCTGTGGAAAGGGCTGGCTCAAAGGCTGGAAACAAGGGATGGGATGCTGCGATAACCGCCATCGAAATGGCACAGGTGCTAAAAAAGATATGAGTTGCAAGGTTGCAGTTATGAGCAGCTTATGAAACGGAGGAAGGCCAGGGAATATGTCTTGCAATTCTTGTACAGAATTGATTTCATGGATATTCCCTCAGACAACAAAAAAAAGAATGCAGAGTTAATACTAAAAACCAGCCTCGAAACATTCTGGGCTGACACAGGAGAGAATGATCAGAAATTAATTGCCTTTGCTGAAGATATCATCATGGGGACCATCAAAAATCTAAAGGAGATAGATTCTAAAATCCAGAGCACAGCAGAAAAGTGGAAAATCTCAAGGATAGCGAGCATTGACAGAAACATAATGAGATTTGCCGCTTACGAGCTATTATTCAGGAAAGACATCCCAAGTGCCGTAACGATTAACGAGGCACTCGAGATCGCAAAAAAATATTCTACATCAGAATCTGCTGCCTTCATAAATGGTATCCTCGACAAAATAGCAAAAGATTCCAGTCAAAAATGAAGTGTGCTGTAATCTCAGATGTCCATGCAAACATAGAGGCTCTCAAAACAGTTTTAAAGGACATCAAAAAGAAAAGGTTAACGAATATCCTTTTCCTCGGCGATGCTGTTGGCTATGGCCCTGATCCGAATGAATGCATTAATGTCCTGAATTCCGAATGCAGGGTTCTCCTTGCAGGGAATCACGACTGGGCTGTGTTAGGTCTCACCAGCACAGAATACTTTAACCCTCACTCAAAAACAGCCATAGAATGGACGAAGGAGAACATAGACAAAGAAACTCTCTCCATACTAAAAGGGCTCCCTATCTCAAGACAGATTGAAAGCAGTAAGATACTCCTCGTGCATTCAACCCCGAAAGAGCCAGAACAATGGCATTATCTTTTAACGCTCTGGGATGCCGAAATTAATTTCCATTATTTCGACAATAAGATATGCCTTTTAGGCCACAGCCATCAACCCTTTATAATAGAGAAACCACTTTCAGGGGAAATAGTCACTCACAGAACCGAAACAAAAATAAAAGAAGACAGCAGGTATATCATCAATGTGGGCAGTGTAGGACAGCCGAGAGATCTTGATCCGAGGGCATGTTATGCAGTTATTGATGAAGAATCCGTAAAGCTGCATCGTGTTGAATACGATATTGAAAAGACCCAGAACAAAATGAAGATGCACGGATTGCCTTTACCTCTTATAGAAAGGTTGTCCAAAGGGGTTTAATTCGATATATTCCTTTCACGATTTTATCACACAACAATTTTTGAAGTTCAAGAGTCCAGAAGTCAAAAGTGCTATGGTTCAGAAATTATGGACTTTTGCACTATCGAAAACGTGTCGCTGTCGCTATTTTTATTTACTATTACATTCATGCTTGCTTACTTTTCTTCCAAATCCCCTGCTATTTCTTTTAGCTGCTCGAGCGCTGATTCGAGGTCTTCGACTATTTCGCGGGCGATCACATCAGGCTCAGGCAGGTTATCTGATTCTTCGAGACTTTCATCTTTAAGCCAGAAGATATCGAGGCTTGCTTTATCGCGGTTAATCAATTCCTCATAATCAAATGCACACCATCTGCCATCAGGGTTTTTCTCTGCCAGTTTCCGAATCCCCGTGAAAGCAGGAACTGGTCCTTATATAGAAGGCCGACCTTTTCTGAGAGGAGACCGAGTTGTTCTTTTTCAGGCGCTTTATCAGCAAGAAAATATATATGAGGAATGTTTTTGAAGAACTGCTTGACAAGCTCGGTCTTGCCTACACGTCTTTTGCCGTAGATAACGATGAATTGCGCCTTGCTTTCTTTGTAGGCCGAACCCAGCGCTTCAAGCTCTTTTTCCCTGTTAATGAACATCTTCACCTCATAAGGTTACTTACGAGTATTATACTTTAAAGTAATATAAATTGCTAAACCCGGATGAAGATGCAATTAGCAGACGAGCGTGAATCTTGAGTATGCACCTAATACTTCTTCTCCTTCTTCACAACCTTCCCCACAACCCTGTATTTAGTCCCCTTCTTTAACTCAATGTCAGGGTATTTAGAATTGAGAGGGTGAAGGACAACGGTATCGCCGTATTCCTTTAACTGCTTGAAGGTTGCCTCGCTGTTGTCTTCGTTTCTCACGATCACGAAGTCCCCGGGCTTTGCCTCGATATGAGGATTGACGATAATAATATCCCCGGTAACAAACTCCGGTTCCATTTGATTTACATGGTGAGCCGTGGAGGATTCGAACCTCCGACCCGCTGATTAAGAGTCAGCTGCTCTGCCAACTGAGCTAACGGCCCACATCCAAAATGAGTAATTACAATACAAAAAACTCTCTTTAATCGTCAAGTTTTCGGTTGCTAAAAGGCAGGTGCTTACATTATCATTTTATTAATAATTTTCAATGGAGAATAAGCAATGCAAAAGCTGATAAAACCCTTAATTCAGAAAAACGATTCAAAGATAGTAATGGTTGTCCTTGACGGAGTCGGGGGACTACCTGTTAATGGAAAGACAGAACTGGAGACATCAAATATTCCGAATCTTGATGCATTGGCAAGGGAGTCTGCTTGCGGACTGCATGTTCCTGTTGCTTTTGGCATAACTCCCGGAAGCGGCCCCGGGCACCTCGGCATATTCGGATATGACCCGCAGGAATTCCAGATAGGTCGCGGCATCCTTGAGTCCCTCGGCCTCGGCCTTGAAGTGAAAAAGACAGATGTTGCTGTCAGGTGCAATTATGCAACTATTAAAGACGGAATTATTGTTGACAGGAGAGCAGGAAGAATACCAACAGAACAGAGCAGAAGACTTACAGAAAAATTACAACAGGAAATAAAAAGAATTGATGACGTAGAACTTATTTTTGCGCCGGGCATGGAACATAGATTTGCTGTTTTGTTGAGGTTCCCAGAACCTCTCGAACCTGATGCAGCAATGGTACCTGACACAGATCCCCAAAAGGAAGGCAATCCGCCGTTATCCCCTGCGCCTATGTCAAAGAGTGCTGAAAAGGTATCAAAGGTTGCTGAGAAGTTAATAAATAAAGCACATGAACTATTGAAAAATGAGGAAAAAGCCAACTTCATTCTTACGAGGGGCTTTTCAGGCCTGCCTCATATCCCTACATTTGAAGAGGCGTTTGCACTAAAGTCCATTGCAATAGCAACATATCCAATGTATCGGGGGCTTGCAAGACTTGTGGGCATGGATACGCCTTCCATTGAAGGAAGCGTTGAGGATGAAATAAGGTTTTTGAAGCAGAATTACAATGATTATGATTTCTTTTTCCTGCATGTGAAAAAAATTGATTCATACGGCGAAGACGGCAACTTCGATGGAAAGGCGGCGAGGATAGAGGAATTCGACAAACTCCTGCCGCAGATACTCGATTTAAAGCCTGATGTCCTCGTTATAACAGGTGACCATTCTACGCCAGCCCTCATGAAAGGACACAGTTGGCATCCGGTGCCTGTTCTTATAAAGTCTCCATATGTCCTCGGCGGATTATGCTCAGCATTCTCAGAGCGTGAGTGCACAAAGGGAGAGCTCGGCATATTCCCTGCAATAAACATAATGTCGCTGGCGCTGGCAAATGCGTTGAGGTTGAAAAAATTCGGGGCCTAAATACGTAAATGATAGATACGCATTGCCATCTCGAAATGAAGCCTTATGACAATGACAGAGAAGAGGTCATTAAAAGGGCAACGAAAGCCGGTTTAGAGGCTATTATAACCATCGGCTCTGATTTTGAGGGCTGCAAGGGCGCTGTAGAGCTTGCGGAAAAATACGACTTTGTTTATGCCACTGTTGGCATCCATCCGCATGATGCAAAAGACTTCAATGATGCTATATTCAACCAGATAAAGATATGGTCTAAAAATAAAAAAGTCATTGCCATCGGCGAAATAGGCCTCGATTACCACTATGACCATTCTCCGAGGGATGTCCAGAGAGAGGCATTCAAAAAACAGCTCTATTATGCAAAAGATATAAATCTCCCTGCGGTCATTCACAGCAGAGAAGCCAAAAAGGATACCTTTCAAATCCTTGAAGAATCAGGAATTACAAAGGGAGTAATGCACTGTTTTTCAGGCGACATGGAGACGGCTGAAAGGGCTATGGCTATGGGACTCTACATATCCATCGCAGGGCCGGTCACCTTCAAAAACGCAGCTCAGTTAAGAGATATAGCAAAGGCAATTCCTGACGATTACCTGATTGTCGAAACCGATGCGCCTTATCTTACACCGGAGCCTTTAAGAGGGAAAAGGAATGAGCCTGCGTTTGTTGTCCATACAGCAAAGTTTATTGCGGATCTGCGGGGCATCTCCTATGATGATATCAAAAGGATAACAACCCTTAATGCGAAAAGGTTATTCGGAATCGGCGGGACGCCTGAGGCAGAAATAGCATATAAAATAAGAGACAGCCTTTATCTGAACATTACCAATAGATGCACAAGCAAATGCACATTCTGCGTGAAGTTTCATACAGATTTTGTGAAAGGGCATAATCTCAGACTTGAACACGAGCCCACAGAAGATGAACTCAAAAAGGCCATAGGAGCCCCCGAACAGTATAAGGAAGTGGTCTTCTGCGGCTACGGGGAGCCTTTGCTGAGACTTGATGTTGTCAAAACAGTTGCCTCATGGATAAAAGAAAATGGCGGAAAGGTGCGGATAAACACCAACGGACACGGCAATCTCATTCACAAAAAAAATATCCTTCCCGAACTGCATGACATTGTGGACTCCATTTCTATAAGTCTCGATGCACAGGATGAGAAGACGTATAATCGCATATGCAAACCTGCATTTAAAAATGCCTTCAATGAAGTCATGAATTTTATAAAAGAGGCAAAGAAATATATTCCTGAGGTAACAGCAACTGTTGTTACAGCCGAAGGCGTTGATGTTGACAAATGCAGAGAGATTACAGATTCCCTTGGGGTAAAATTAAGGGTGAGAAGTCTGGATATTGTAGGCTGACAAATACTGGGTCATACGATTATCCAAAAATATACCTATTCAATTGATGGGGTTACGGGAAAGACAGGCGATAAAAACAGATGGTGGGCAGTGAGAGAATCGAACTCCCGACACGGGGCTTTTCAGGCCCCTGCTCTACCGACTGAGCTAACTGCCCGTGACATACAAAATAAAATTTTATTGCATTAAAAGTCAAGGTTAAAGGCGGATGGGACAGATGAAATTGCATAGATTCCTGGGTATATTATTTAAAAGTCTGATACAGTTTTTAAAAGACGGCGGGCTTATGCTCGCAAGCTCAATTTCATACTTCTTTATGATGGCATTTGTCCCTTTCTGCCTGCTGCTTATTACAATTTTCGGAAATTTTCTCGGAGAACATCAGGAATTCATGAGGTTCTTTTCAGAAAAACTGACAAGCTTCTTCCCTGATATTACATACGAAATAACCGGGGAACTGAAAAAGATAATAACATACACAGGGTTAGGTAAATTTTCACTGGTCCTTTATGGGCTTTTGTCTTACCAGTTATTTTCATCCCTTGAGGCAGCTATAAATACAATATTCAAGAGCAAGGTTAAGAGGGCTTTTATAATATCTGTAATACTCTCGTTGTTCATTATAACCTTAATAAGCATCTTTATCCTTGCTTCCTTCAGCGCTACAACAGCTATTTCAATGCTTACAATGTTTAAAGAGTTTTTCCCTTCATTACAAGTCGGCAGGATAACAGGATTTCTTATAGGAGTTGTTATTCCTTTGATACTGGTGCTTTTAACGTCTGCAACCCTTTATATACTTCTGCCAAAAAAGAGAATCAGACTGCTTCACGCATTAGCAGGGGCTTTATTCACAGCAGTCTTCTTCGAAACTGCAAAGCATTTATTCACGATATATGTGATAAAGGTCGTCAAACTTGGAAGCATCTATGGCTCGCTTTCCGCCTTTATAATATTCCTGTTATGGGTTTTTTACTCGGCATGTATATTCCTGATAGGCGCTGAAGTTGTTAATAAGCTTGGAGAGCCAAAAAAACGAAGTTAGATTTGTTATTTTTTTAATAACTAATGGCGGTGCAGGGATTTGAACCCCGGACACTGCGGATATGAGCCGCATGCTCTAACCAACTGAGCTACACCGCCTCTGATGGAAAAATATTATAGCAGAGGAAAAGTTTTTATGGCAATAAGGGTCATTTTATTATTGACAAAAAAGGGGCGGTTGCTGTAATATTTTTAGCTTAAAAGGAGCAGTTGCTCCTTCGATTTTTAACTGAAGGGGGTAGAGAATTGCATGCTTTAGGTACCCATCTTTTGGTTGAATTGAGGGACTGTAACCCGGAGATTCTAAAAGACCTGAACAAAGTAAAGGAAGCGCTGGTATCTGCTGCAAAGGAGGCCAGAGCAATTATTATTGACGTATCTTTCCATGAGTTTAATCCATTCGGCATCAGCGGCATGGTTGTCATAGCTGAATCCCATCTCTCCATACATACATGGCCTGAATATGCCTATGCAGCCGTGGACATCTTTACCTGCGGAGACATTATCAAGCCCGAAATCGCTGCCCATTATCTTATTAATCAGTTTGACAGCAAGAATCCGTCTATAGTTGAAATGAAGAGAGGTCTTCTTTCCTGCTCAAATGAAAAGCTTCCCCATAAGATATGTGATGCTGAACTCCAAATGGTTTCTTAAATAAACAACTGCTGAGGAAGGTCAGTCTTTCCGGTTCGTTAAGGCAGATATGCCCGGGAGTTCTTTTCCTTCCAGCAGTTGTAATGACGCTCCGCCGCCTGTAGATATGAATGTTATAGAATCACTGACCCCTGCTCTATGGATAGCATAGTCTGTATCGCCGCCTCCAACAATCGTCAGGGCATAAGCATCAGAGACAGCATGTGCAATAGCAAATGTGCCTCTTGAAAAGGCGTCTATTTCGAACACCCCCATGGGGCCGTTCCATATAATGGTCTTTGCATCCTGCAACGCCTCTGAAAAGAGTTTCACTGAAGCAGGTCCTATATCCAGCGCTCTCCATCCCCTCGGTATTTCCTGTGCTGTCACAATCTTTGTTTCTGCTCCTGGCTCAAGGCTTTGAGCTATAACACTGTCAACAGGAAGATAAAATTTCACGTTGTTTTTTTTCAGCTTATCCATTATATTTTTGGCGAGGTCAATTATATCAGATTCCACAAGGGAGTCTCCGATTTCATGCCCCAATGCCTTAATAAAGGTATAAGCCATTCCTCCGCCCACTATAACCTTATCAACCTTATCAGCGAGATTTTCAAGAACGCCTATCTTCCCGGATACCTTTGCGCCGCCCAATATCGCAACAAATGGCCTCACAGGATTTTCCACAACACCTTTCAAATACTCTATCTCCTTTTTTAAGAGAAAGCCTGCTGCTGAAGGAAGGAATTTCGTAATCCCGGCTGTGGATGCATGTGCCCTGTGGGCTGCGCCAAAGGCGTCATTTACATAAAAGTCTGCTAATTTCGCTATAGCCTTTGCAAAAGGTTCATCGTTTTTTTCTTCTCCCGGATGAAACCTAAGATTTTCGAGTAAAAGCACGTCTCCCTCTTTCATTTTTGAAACGAGATTTTCAACTTGCGAACCAATACAGTCAGGAGCAAACATTACTTCTTTATTCAAAAGTCTCTGGAGTCTTTTCGCCACAGGCAAAAGGCTGAACCGAGGTTCCACTTTACCCTTAGGTCTGCCGAGATGGGATGCCAGAATTACCTTTGCTCCCCCATCAATAGCATAGTTTATGGTAGGAAGCGTAGAGCGTATCCTTCTGTCATCTGTAATGACCATATTGACATCAAGGGGCACATTGAAATCTACCCTTATAAAAACCCTTTTGCCTTTTATCTGCAGATCCTCAATAGTTAACTTGCCCAGTATATCTTTTATGTTATGAGAGACTTCATTCTTTTTTGCCATATATCAACTCCTTTTAACTTTATACACTTGCCTATTTCCTTTTATTTATATATAGCACAAGGTCCCTCAGCCTTGAGCTATAGCCCCATTCATTGTCATACCATGAGATTATTTTTACCATGCGTTTTTCCATTATCTTGGTCAATGTAGCGTCAAATATGGAAGAATGGGGATTGCCGTTAAAGTCAACAGAGACGAGGGGTATGTCAACATATTGCAGAATGCCTTTCATAGGTCCTTCTGCCCATTTCTTCATGGCAGCATTCACCTCTTCTGCTGTCACATCTTTGCTTAATTCTGCCACGAGGTCCACCACAGAAACATTCGGCGTTGTGACTCTTATGGCAAAACCATCCAGTTTGCCCTGTAGTTCAGGAAGCACCAGTCCTATTGCCTTTGCAGCGCCTGTTGAAGACGGGATCATAGATATAGCTGCTGCCCTTGCCCTCCTTAAGTCTTTATGGGGAAGGTCAAGGATCCTCTGGTCATTGGTATATGAGTGCACTGTGGTCATGAGTCCTCTTATGATTCCGAACTCTTTATGAAGCACCTTTGCAACAGGCGCAAGGCAGTTTGTTGTGCATGAGGCATTTGAAATGATTTTATGCTTTGCCGGATCAAGAGTCTCCTCGTTTATTCCAAGGCACACCGTAATATCCGGATTTGTTGCAGGAGCTGATATGATTACCCATTTGGCGCCTGCGTCGAGATGTTTTGCTGCTTTTTCCCTGTCTGTAAAGAGGCCTGTTGATTCGATTACTATATCAACATTCAATGCCTTCCATGGAAGGGCTTCAGGCGACCTTTCTGCTAACACCTTTATCTCTTTTCCATCAACTATAATGCTCCCATCTTTAGCCTTTACATCAGCGTCAAAAATGCCGTGAACTGAATCATATTTGAGCAGATGGGCGAGAGTTTTTGCATCAGTCAGGTCATTAATTGCAACGATCTCCATATCGCTATATCCCTTGCTCGCTCTGAAAAAGTTTCTTCCAATCCTGCCAAAACCGTTGATAGCTACTTTCATTGACATAAAGTCCTCCTTCTTTTTAGAGCAGAAGATCACTGCTCTGTTGTCTAATATTCGCTAAATTTATTAATAACCATACCGGTTAAAAGTTTGGGATAAAAATAAGTGGATTTGGGCGGCATCCTCAGACCTGACAGGGCAACCGCCTCCACATCCCTTGCCTCTGTCGGATTAAGAAAAAATGCTGCATCAAAATCGCCCCTCTGAACTCTGACAATCGCCTCTTTTATATTCATTTCGTAGGCGATGCCATTGATCCCAAGGTCTCTTTTGAGTATAAGTTCATGGAGTATCACCACATCAAGGTTTCTTAAAGCAGGGTGCATATCCATTAGGCTATCTCCTTTATACTTCACTATATACCATTGCCTTTCCCCATTGACATATAGACCAAAGGTATTTCTGCCCTCATGTGCCAACATCTTAGTAATATCAGACCCTTCCTCTGGAATATCCGTTTTCTCTATGTGGAAATGAGATGAAAGTCTTTTTAAAACACCCTCATCTCGAGTTAAGCCCTTTACCAGTCTATGGGCAGAGAGGATTGTAATGCCTTCATCTGCCATATTTGCGAGGAACATCATGACATAGTCCCAAGGTTTGTTGCCGGCTCCATCTTTTTTGTCCATCTCCTTTTTAAATTCCAGCGCCACTTCATACCTGTGATGTCCATCGGCTATAAATATACTTTTATCATATAACTCCTTCATTATCAACTCTATGGATGGCTCATCAGATATTTTGTACAGCTTGTGAACAGCTCCGTCCATATCATGAGCAAAAAAGAGCGGTTCTTTTTCGCAGACCTTATCAAGAATACAGGATGTAACCCTTTCAGGACTGTTATACATTGAATAAATAGGGCTGATGTTCGCAAGGCATGACCTCATCAGATTCAGTCTGTCTGTTTTAGGCTTTGCATGAGTAGCCTCATGTGGATAGATACCTCTGCCCAGTTCCTCAATCTTTACTAATGCAAGGATACCCCTGAGCCTTTTCTTTTCTCCTGACAATTCATAATCTATTTCACAGGCATAGAAACAGGGTTTATCATCTTGCTGAAGAATATCTTCTCTCAGCCAATCTGCAAGGTTTTGTTTTGCCCGGGTATATTTGTTTATTCCCTCTGAATCTCCGGACATTTCTTTCCCAAAGTCGATACGGACAATATTGTAAGGGCTCTTTTGATAAAGCGCTTCCCTGTATTCCGGAGATATAATGTCATAAGGCGGGGCTATGACCTCGTCTCCTGAAACCTTAATTGGATTATAGCAAATTCCCCTGAAAGGAATGATTCTTGACATTCTTTCCCTATTTTTTAAATTAACCTTCTGAAATTTTATTATATTAGCATTTCAGGAGTATTAATTCAAATGGCTCACAAAAGCACTTGATTCTCCTTTGATCTGGATTCTCCTATACTCGTTACATAGATCGCGGGCTTATCTATGACAGGGCATTTTGCCTCGCATATTCCACAGCCTATGCAAAGCTCAAGGTCAACTTTCGGCTGCTGCACAATAAACTCTTTTCCGTTTCTGCCTTTCACGATAGCCTTTTCAAACCATATCGCCTTTTTGGGCGTGGGACATACCTCCTCGCATACGATGCATGGCTTTGCATGAGCGTATGGCAGGCATCTCCCGTTGTCAATCATTGCAAGGCCTATTTTTACTTTTATCTTCTCTTCGATCGGCAATCTCTTAATTGCTCCTGTAGGGCATACCTGTCCGCACAAAGTGCATCTGAACTCGCAGTATCCCAGCTTTGGAACAAGCATCGGAGACCATATGCCTTCAAGCCCTGCCTCAAGGAGCGTCGGCTGCAATCCATTAGTGATACAGACCTTCATGCACTCCCCGCACTTCACGCATCTCTTAAGAAATTCCTTTTCTACGAGGGAACCCGGGGGCCTTATTAATTTTTGATTTATAAATTCAGATTTAGAAAAGGGATTCGCCCTCAAAAGAGGAACTGAAATTACTCCTGCTGCCATTGATGTAATGATGTGTCTCCTTCCCAGATCCATTGCTGCAGCATTCTTCTTTCCGGAAAAGCCGAAGCTTACTGCATTCTGCGGGCAGACATCATCGCAGTTATAGCAATAGTAACATTCAGCATCCCGCCAAGCTTCTTTTTTATCAGGGTTTGCATTGCCCTGACATACAGTGGCGCAATCCCCGCATGATGTGCAGCCTTCGCTTACTGAGCGTTTGAGGATCGAAAATCTCGAAAGAATTCCGAGCAGTGCGCCGAGGGGGCAGAGATGCCTGCACCAGAATCTCTTTTCGATAAGATTAAGGCCGAGGATAAGAAAAAATATGCTGCCTATGAAAATTGCCTGATTGTAAAACGGCTGCTGAAAGGACAGGATTGCCTTTTTGAGACCTAAATATATGAATTCCGATACTGCGCTGATGCCTTTAATGTCCGACTTATATATGGCATCAAACACTGAAGTTGCTGCGTAATGAAAAACAGGATAAATGCTTATAGATAGAGATCTGATAAGAAGAGAGACAGGGTCTAAGATCCCTGCCAGTTGAAGCGTGAAAACACAGAAGACACAATAAGAAATATCAGGATGTAATATTTCAGACGATGCCAGTTTCTGCTTACATTGTTAGAGCGCCATTTTTTAAATGAGCCTACAATATTATTCAGAGTTCCCAGAGGACAGACCCATCCGCAAAAGACCCTGCCTAAAATAAGCGTTGCTGTTATTGTAATTAAAGAAAAATAAAATGCCTTCTGAACAGCATGAGCAGAGAATATTGTTGTGATGAAAACAAGAGGGTCGAAGTCAAGGAATATCTTTACAGGATAGCCGAGCTCATCCCTGCCGTTTGATTCGGTCTGCAAAAAAAGGAAAAGGAATATGATTAAAAATATTCCTTGAGAAATCCTTCTAATGTTTTTCATGCAATAAGTGTAATAAAAAGGCTCAGCATAGTATTTGAGCGGCTTTTTTCGGCGATCGGCGAGGACATGGATGTCCGAGTAGGCGAAAACCTCGGAGACCGGCTTGGATGCCAGTCGAGAATGAGCGAAAATGCTGTGCTAAGTCTTTTTGGAGTTCTCGATTTATACATTTATTTTTTTAATTTTTAATTTCACTATATCCATTGTGCCGAGCCCGTATTTGTCCGCAATCTTTACATACCCGAGGTCGCTTCCCTTCATGCCGAAGAGCCTTGCTCCATAGGAATCAACTGCAACCTGATCAACTCCAGCGATCACAGTATCGAGCTTTTTAACATCATGCAGATCTCCGCCCTGAGGCCCGTTTGCAGTAAGGATTCTGACAGCATCAAGTATCGTAAGAGTCGGCTTTATAAACATGGCGAGGTCAACAAGACTTTCATCAAGCCTCTGGTGTATTTGCCTGCGCGAACCTCCCATTATTCCCATCCAGTTTTTCATCCCCATAGTTAATTTCGAGAGGCTGTGGTGCTTTGCAATAGGTATGTTTATTATCTTGTCTGCCTCTATAATTTCTGTGTAGAGAGGCCATGTCTTCATAACCTCTCCTTTTATATTCATCTCTTTGAACTTTCTCTCATCCACATAGCTTACTTCTGCGCCTGCTGCTTTTGCAGCATCTGCAATTCCGCTCTGAACATAGCATCTCCTCGGTTCATTCACTGTCCTGTCAAAGACCTTTACCTTTTTAGCGCCTGCCTCATAGCACATCTGGACAACAGTGGCAACAACTTCCGGGTTTGTATTGGCTGCGTGTTCTGGAAGTCTATCCCATGCCATATTAGGTTTTATAACGACTACATCACCGTTAGAGATGAACTTTTTTATGCCTCCCATAGCGTCGATGGCTGCCTTCGTGATCTTTGCAGGGGAAGAACCATGAACAACAACAAGATCAGTTTTTTTAGATGCCTCAGCGATATTAGCGAGTCTGTTAATGCTATTAGGCATAGTAAGTCCAGCGCTTGTTATTGCAGCAAATTTAAGAAACTCCCTGCGATTCATGTTCAAGCCTTCTTTTACCAGCTTCCGCCTCCGCCTCCGCCAAAACCCCCGCCTGAAGATCCGCCGCCGCCTCCGCCAGAGCTGCTGCCACCGCTTCCCCTCGGCGCTGAAAACATTGCGGAAGAAAGATTTGAACTCATAGAATCTATTGACCGGGAAAAACCATAAGCATTAAATCCCCTAAAACCGCCCGAAGAAACATACCACTCAGGCGGCTCTTGATATATGCCTTCAAATGCCTTTGCCCAGTTATCTGCAACATCAAGGGCAAGGGCATAAGGCAAGAACTTTGAGAAAAGACTCTTATCTCCCATTCTTTCAAGTCTGTCCTTTTCAGCACGGTTAAGAAATTCCTGAAATCCAAGTATATGCATATGCGCCAATGCGCCTGCCTTCGTTTTAGCAGGCATAATTCCTGAAAAACCCATAACAGGAATACCTGTAAGAATTCCAGCAAATATGCCTTTAAAAGCAACATAAGGTAAAAGAAAGGCAGTTAAAAAGCCTGTGAGAAGCATCGCTGCTATGCCTGCAGCAATATAAACTCCTCTGATCTTTTCAGGGCTCTTAAGAAAATATCCTTTATCCAGAATCTCTCTGAAAAGGATTTCCTTCAGCAAAGGCAAATTTTTATAAAACTTATTTTTCATGTCAGAAACCAATGTGGAATCAACCAATGAAAATATATTTTCCATTAAAACCTTCTCAATTGGGCTTAGCTCTTTATCGGGCTCTCTTAATTTTGTGAGACGATAATCTGTGATATCGAAAAACAGAATCTCTGTTTTCTGCTCCTCTATTTTAAGATAGCCCTTTACGCCAAGCCCGACTATGGTGGATGTAATATCCCTCGGATCAAGCCTTTCATCCACAACAGCCCCTACTTCTGCTGGTGTAAGAGGTTTTTTGTTATGTTCAGGCGGTTCATACATAACCGTGACTGAGGCTCTTACCTTTGGGTCTCTGCCTCTCTTTGACCAGTGGCTTATCATAAATATAAAAGAGATGATTGGCAATGCAAACACCCAGTTTTCTTTTATATTTATTGCCCATAAAAATCTTTTCCATGCGGATGGAGGATTTGTAATCCCCTTACCCCATCCAAGGACTATCGTAAGCCCCTCCCCTGCATGAAGCGCTTTCAGCGCAGAAAACTCCGTAATGTTTAAATGCTGCCGGGAGCCGCATCGAGCCTCCCTCGAACCATAAATGCCTGTATAACACGCAGTCTTAAAATCTTTAATGTCTTTCTCCGTCATCAGCATAACAGAAGCCGAGGCGTCTTTTATTGAGGCTTTCCAGAAATTGCCTGTCACATTCCAGTAGAGTTCATCATGGTCATGAAAAAAGAGGATAGCATTCTCTGCTTTATAAGTAATAACATAAGTCTGAATGCCGGCAACATATTTTTTGGGGTCTCCTATCCTTATATTGATAACATCGCCCGGTCTTGTTAATTTGTACTTTAAATCCCTTCCAGCTTCATCTGTCACTGATAAGACCTTCAACGGAGTGATTATAGTCTTTCCCAGTTCATCCTTATATCTGAAAGGGATCTCCCTGTATATTCCGTGTCTCTGTCTGTGAAACTCTACGACAATTGTCTCCTTTACAGTAAATGAAGAATCTTCGCGAATGATTATATCTGAATGGAAATTATTGATGGTAAAGTCCTGAGCATAGGCTACAGCACCAACTAAAATAAAAAATAAAAACATGCCGATGACCCTTAAGGGTTTTATGCCGAAAAAGTCTTTCATGTCCTTGCCTTTCACGAAAAACTTACCTTTACAGGTTTCCTTTCCACTTCAGGCGCTTCAAGTTCAAAAAACTCTCCTTTTTCAAATTTAAACTGCGAGGCGATTACGTTAGAGGGGAAAGACTCAATAAGGATATTATAATCGCGGACGACAGCATTGTAATACCTCCTTGCATATTCTATGCTGTCTTCCAGTTCCTTTAATTGGCTCTGAAGCTGCATGAAGTTCGCATTTGCCTTTAATTCAGGGTATGCCTCAGCAACTGCAAAGAGGCTCTTTAGAGTTTCTCTCAGCATATTTTCAGCCTTTGCCTTTTCAGCCGGCGAGGATGCCTGCATAGCCATTGATCGCGCTTCTGTAACCCTTTCAAAGACTGATTTCTCATGGGATGCATAGCCCTTTACTGTCTCCACAAGGTTTGGCACAAGGTCATATCTCTTTTTGAGCTGAACATCGATGTCTGACCATGAGGATTTTACTGTGTTTCTGAGCCTGATTAATTTGTTGTATATGACAATAACACCGAAAACTACAATCAAAACCAATGCAAAAATGATTAGCGCTAATGACATAATCACCCTCCTGATAAATATTTTTTAATTATAGCCTCAAATCCTCTAACGGACATCCAACACACGTCGGTTTTGGTCTGCAGTAATCCTTGCCCACTCTGACAAAAAGTGCATGATATTCATTGAACATTTCAACATCTTCATTGAACTCCCTATGGAACAAATCCTGATACTCTTCATAAGAGGAATTATACTCCATAATGCCGTGTCTTGAAAGAACTCTTTTTGTGTATGCGTCTATCACAAAAACAGGCTTGCTTAGAGCGTATAAAAGTATCGAGTCCGCTGTTTCAGGCCCGATGCCATGAACATCTAAGAGTTTTTTTCTAAGAGACTCAATGCTCTCTTTTTTCATCCTCTTCATGCTGCCGCTATAATTATCCATAAGAAAATCTATAAATGATTTAAGCCTCTTTGCCTTTATGTTGAAATAGCCTGCTGGCCTTATAAGAGGGGCGAGCTTCTGAGCGGGTATTTCGTGAAGTGCCTTTGCAGACAGCGCTTTTGCGTCTTTGAGATTCTTTATCGCCTTTTCGACATTGCCCCAATTGGTGTTTTGCGTAAGTATCGCTCCGACCGCGATCTCAAAAGCCGTATCCCCCGGCCACCAGTACTGGGGACCGTAGAAGGAGTAGAGTTTGTTATAAATTTTAAAGAGGAGTGGAATTTTTTTCATAAATATGTTTTGTAACTTTATAGGCGCTTTATTAAACCTTTTTCGTCATCCTGTAAACAAACGCGAGTATCTCGGCAACTGCGCGGTATAAGTCAGGCGGTATCTCCTGATATAAATCAAGGGTCGAGAGGACCTCAACAAGCTGCGGGTCATCTTTCAACGGAATATTATGTTCCTTTGCTATCGCTAAAATCCTTTCAGCAACCTTGCCGCTGCCCTTTGCCACAAGCTTTGGAGCAGAATCCTTTCCATGCTTATATCTTAAAGCAGCGGCTTTTATTCTCTTATCAACCATCCTCTATACCTTAATATTCACGCTGTTTTCAGACGATTCAAATCTCTCAAGCTGTTCGTTAACATCTAATACATTTACTGACTTGAGGCTCAACCCCTTCTCTCTGAAATTATCATGAAGTTCAGATACATTTCTATCGAGCAGAGACTGAAATCCTGAATTCTCCGCCTTGAATGAGATAAAGAATTCCTTGTTGTACATCATAACTACTACAGATAGCCTGCCAAATCTTTCAAGATCAAGATTTATCCTGCAAGAATAAACTGAGCCTTTGAAATCGCTTTGTCCTTTTTTAAAAGATACCTCTCCGTCTTTCAACTCCCTCCATGCAACAGGCAAAAATGTATAGAAAGAATCGGTTGTTTTTGAAAGCGCCTGAAATGTCTCTATGTCTTTTAAAAGCCCGTCAACTGTCTTTATTGCTCCTCTACCATCTTCTAT
Source organism: Thermodesulfovibrionales bacterium (assembly GCA_030017995.1). Lineage (GTDB taxonomy): Bacteria > Nitrospirota > Thermodesulfovibrionia > Thermodesulfovibrionales > Dissulfurispiraceae > JASEGS01. The sequence continues at coordinate 2,601 of JASEGS010000023.1, read as the reverse complement.
AAGAAGCTCCTTTAATTGAAGCAGCACTGCCTTTAAATCTTTCCTGATGAATACCATTTCATCATCCATAAGAGATGTTTGCAGTTTGGAAAGAGCGATGTCTTTATCTGCGACATTTTCCCGAACATTGGCCTGAATATCCGCTTGCTCCATGTGCTGAAGAATTGAGGCAATAGTCTTTAGCTTGGCCTCGAGAGCTACGCCTGTATCCTGTAATGCGCTTTTAAGCGGAGTTTGCAAGAGCTTCTCCATATTGACCATAAGATCTTGCTTTATAGTTTCTATTAGAGGATGATTTTTAACTGAGACAGGAAGCTGGGCGATAAAGCTATCGAGCCTTGTCTGTATGCTCTGTCCTGTTGCCTTGAGGCTTGCCTGAAGCAGATTCTGAAGCTGCATTCTTGTCTCTTTCGGAAGCGCATTAATATCCTGAGGCAATGCCTTCAGCAGTTCTGAGTTCAAAGTTTGAAGTTTAGAGTTTTGAAATGTACTGCCTTTAAGATTATTTTCTAATTCCTGTATGAGCTTATAAATAACTTTGCCTTCAGGGCTTGTAAAAAATAATTCTGACTTCTGACCCCTGACTTCTGACTTTCCTGTTTCATATCCCATGAATTGGAGCTTCAATTCCTTGCCGTCTAAAGACAGTGCCGCAATTTTGAAAAATGCCTCTGCGCCTTTATTTAGAGGAATGGTTGCCTTTGCCGTGATAAAGTCTCCCTTTATCTTTAGGATTACTCCTCCAGCGGGCAGGATGTCCATTACCTCTGCCTTAACGATTTCTCCGAGCTTTAGAGGTATTGTCTTGCCTGTCGATTTTTCAATGGTGAGAAATGTATTGTCGAGTCCTGTAATCTTGAAATTAATCATGGCTAATTCTATTATATCAACTAAGCATTAATGAGTATATGTGTTGATGAGTAGATGCGTGAAGGAGAAAAATTATGCTTGATGCGCGGTTTGTGAGAGAAAACATTGATGCCCTGAAAAGCGCCCTGCAAAAGCGGGGATATGATCGGGGATATGATATTGACCTTTCTGAGTTTTTATCCTTAGAAGAAGAGCGACTCAGACTCATGAGAGAAGCAGAAGAGATGAGAAATAAAAGGAATGTCGTATCCGAAGAGATAGGCAGGCTCAAAAAACAAAAGCAGGATGCGGAAAATCTCATAGTCGAGATGAAGGGCGTATCAGACAGAATAAAGGAAATTGATGAGACGCTAAAAGGCATCGAGGAAAAGACAGGGCTTTTCTTGCTGAATATTCCCAATATCCCTCATGAGTCCGTGCCTGTGGGAAAAGACGAGACAGAAAATGTGGAAATTAGAAAATGGGGTGAACTGCGAGTATTTGATTTTGAGCCGCTCAATCACTGGGACATTGCAGAGACCCTCGACATTATTGACTTTGAAAGAGGCGCAAAGATAGCTGGCGCGCGCTTTGCAGTTATGAAAGGGCTCGGCGCAAGGCTCGAAAGGGCATTGATGAACTTCATGCTCGATTTAAACACATCAAAGGGATATAAAGAAATTTTTCCTCCGATACTCGTTAACAGGGAGAGCATGACAGGAACAGGCCAATTGCCTAAGTTTTCAGAAGATCTTTTCAGGACTGTTGATCCTGAGTTTTATTTAATCCCCACAGCGGAAGTGCCTGTGACGAATATCTATCGCGGCGAGATTTTAAGGGAAGACCAGTTGCCGATCTATTACACCGCATATACTCCTTGCTTCAGACGCGAGGCAGGCTCATACGGAAAGGATGTAAGGGGATTGATAAGGCAACATCAATTCAACAAGGTTGAGCTTGTGAAGTTTACAAAACCCGAAGACTCATACAGCGAGCTTGAGAAACTCACAGACGATGCCGAGGATATTTTGCAAAAGCTCGGCCTTCCTTATCGTGTAGTTGCCCTTTGCACTGGGGACATGGGCTTTTCATCAGCAAAGACCTATGACATAGAGGTATGGCTTCCGGGACAGCAGAGACACAGAGAAATATCTTCATGCTCCAATTTTGAGGATTTTCAGGCAAGAAGGGCGAATATCAGATTCAAGCGCGAAGGCAAGAAAGGCACAGAATTCGTTCATACATTAAACGGCTCAGGGCTTGCGATAGGACGCACAGTTGTTGCTATCCTCGAAAACTATCAGCAGAAAGACGGAACTGTGACTGTGCCAGAGGCATTAAGGCAGTATATGGGGGCAGACATCATAAAATAAATGTAGTTGCTATAGCTCGATTTGATAAACAATCGGTTGAGCTAAGCTGAAAAGAGTGGACACCAAAAGAAGGGTTAAAATAACTCAATGGATGTGTCAGGATGGAGAGAATACCGTATGGGAAGTACACGAAGGAGTTTAGGCAGGAGGCAGTAAAACTTGTGATTGAGGGAGGATTATCTGTCCATGAGGCAGCGAAGCAGTTATCGCTGGCTCCTTCGACCTTAGGCAACTGGGTGAGAGAGCATAAGGCGGGGAAACTTTCAGAAGTAGGTAAAAGACAGAGACCGCTAACCGAAGTAGAGATGGAAAACTACAGACTCAAGAGAGAGTTGGCAGAAGTAAAGATGGAGAGGGACATATTAAAAAAAGCGGCAGC
>JASEGS010000022.1 GCA_030017995.1 Thermodesulfovibrionales bacterium | reverse complement strand
CAACGATTCCTTTTTATCCTTTACTTCGGTAACATTTATTGTGAGGCAATTCGCACCTCTAAAAAAAGCTTGACAAGCGGCGTAAAAGGGTGTATGTTTTAATCAAAGAGGGGCATCAAGAGGTGGTGGACTTGCTCTTCTTTACCCAGAGGTTTTAGGACGTAAAGTCTCAGGATGTTAAGTCGTAAGATGTAGGTCTTAGGATGTAAAGTCTCAAGATGTTAAGTCGAAGGATTTACTGGGTGAAGGAGGAAAGCAAGCGCCACCCTTTTTATTCGAGGCTCACAACTTCTTTTTAGGATTTCATCATAATCTCAAGCAGCCTGTCCAGCTCATCAAGGGAATAATACTCTATCTCTATCATCCCCCTTTTATCCTTATGATGGATCCTCACTTTTGTGCCTAATGATTGAGTAAGCCTGTTTTCGAGGTCTTCAACCTCTGGCAGCTTGTCTTTTCTCTTCTTTGGCTTTAAAGGCAGGGATAATCTTTTGCATAATGTTTCTGCCTCTCTTACGCTCAAGCCTTTTTTAATTATTATTTTTGCGGCTTCTATTTGTTTTTGCCTGCCTTCTAAGGTCAGTAACGCCTTTGCGTGGCCGATTGTCAGGCGTTCGTTGTTGATCATATTTTTTATCTCTTCAGGCAGTTTCAGAATTCTGAGATAGTTTGCAATAGTAGCCCTGTCTTTGCCGACCCTCTGAGAGAGAGCTTCCTGAGTAAGATGGAATTCCTTGAGCAGTCTGCTAAAAGCATCTGCGGTCTCGATGGCATTCAATTCTTCTCTTTGGATGTTCTCGATGAGCGCTATCTCGATCGCATCCTGCGAAGATACATCTTTTATCAAAGCGGGTATCTTTTTGAGACCTGCCAGTATTGCAGCCCTCCATCTCCTTTCGCCTGCAATAAGCCTGAATGTGCCGTCACCTGTTTTGGAAACGATGATTGGTTGCAGAACCCCTTTTTCTTTTATTGAGGCAGCGAGTTCTTTAATAGCCTCATCTTTGAATACCTTTCTTGGCTGGTATTCATTGGGAAGGATTTTTTCTGTGTTTATGCGTATGACTTCTTCCCCTTTTTCAGGGATTAATGCCTCAAGCCCTTTTCCTAATGCTGCTTTCATTTAGCCAGTATCTCCTTTGCGAGCGCCAGATAGCATTGAGCGCCTTTTGATCGGGCATCATAAAGTATGGCAGGTTTGCCATGACTTGGAGCCTCTCCCAATGTGACATTTCTCGGTATCAAGGTATTGTAAACTTTTTCGCCAAAAAACTTCTTCACCTCTGTTGCAACCTGATGGGATAAAGTATTTCGAGCATCAAACATCGTAAGCAATATGCCTTCAATATCCAATGCAGGGTTAAAAGATCCCCGTATGAGCTTCAAGGTTCTTGCTAAAAGGCCGAGCCCTTCGAGTGAATAGTATTCACATTGAACAGGCACAATAACAGAGTCTGCAGCAACAAGCCCATTTAAGGTTAAAAGGCCGAGAGAGGGAGGGCAGTCAATAAATATATAGCGAAAATTGTCTTTAATAGGAGCTATGGCATTGAATAAGAGCCTTTCTCTTCCCTCTTTTTGAACCAGCTCCACCTCGACCCCAAGCAAATCTACGGTTGAAGGAACTATGTAAAGGTGAGGGACAGAGGTTTCAATTATTACATCCTTTATAGAAAACTTATTAGTGTAAACATCATAGAGGCTTTTCTGTAAATCGTCTCTGTTAATGCCAAGCCCGCTGGTGAGGTTGCCCTGAGGGTCAGTGTCAATTACCAAGATATCTTTCTCAGCCAGAGCAATGGATGCCGCGAGATTAACAGATGTTGTTGTTTTTCCCACCCCTCCCTTTTGATTGGCTATTGCTATGGTCTTACCCATGAATAAAGTATTCTATCATTTTTAGGATATTTTTTTATAATTTGTAAATTTTTATTAAATTCCTTTGCAGCGAAGTCCCCGGCAGCAGGACTTTAATAATGGCAAATTTGACACCTTGAGAAAGATATTTAATCTCGGCTTCAAATCTTGGCCCTTTGTTTAAAATGAAAAAGCCGTCTTTCTTTAAAATATGCCCCGCTTTTTTAATCAGGTCTTTTACGTTAAAGAGCGCTCTTGTTACAGCAATGTCAAAGGATCTGTCTTTTACATCTTCTACCCTCGCCTCCAGCACATCAGTGTTTTTCAGGAGAAGGATTTTTTTTATTTGTCTCAGGAAAGCGCATTTTTTTCTTGAGGACTCAATAAGGGTGATAGTAAGCTCCGGCCTTACAATAGCAACAGGAATACCAGGGAAACCTGCTCCACTTCCGACATCGCAAATGCTCCACACGCCATCAGGAATAGCCTTGAGATAAAGGAGCGAGTCAAAGAAATGCTTTACGATTATGTCCTCATCAGTTTTTAATGCAGTGAGGTTGTAGGCGCGGTTCCACTTCTTTAATTCATATAGATATTGTTCAAAAGAACTGATGATGATATCCGATGACGCTATCTCAAGTTTATTTAATCCGTTTATAAAGAGATTACGTAATTTTTGGTCTATTTCTGCAGTCATATATGACCTCAGCCTGACAGTTGTCTGCAATGTTTCTCGACGGCTATTAGGAGTATGGAAATTGCTGCTGGAGTGATGCCCGGAATCCTCGAAGCCTGTCCAATGGTTTCCGGTTGAATCTCTGATAATTTCTGTACAATTTCATTGGAAAGTCCCGGTATGGATTTATAATTAATACCTGCCGGTATTTTTTTTGCGTCAAACTTTCTCGATCTTTCAGCCATCTCAAACTGTTTTTGGATATAACCATCATATTTTACTTGAATTTCAACAAGTTTTTCCATTTCTTCCGTCAGTTTTTCAGAAGGGGGAGCAAACTGTTTTATGAAATCATATCCTATCTCCGGCCTTTTCAGAATCTTTTCAAGGGCGGTATCGTCGCTGATTGGTGAGGTGCCTGATTTTGAAAGGGCAGCATTTATGTCTTCTGCTGGTTTTATACGGTTTTTTTTGAGCCTCTCTATTTCTCCTGAGATTATTTTTTTCTTTTTTGCAAACCTTTCATAATCCTCTCCGGACACAAGCCCTATGTTAAGGCCTTTTTCCATAAGCCTAAGGTCCGCGTTGTCATGTCGTAAAAGCAATCTGTATTCTGCCCTTGAGGTAAACATCCTGTAAGGTTCTTTTGTGCCCTTTGTAACAAGGTCATCTATCAATACGCCGATATATGCTTCTTCTCTGCCTAATATCAAAGGCTCTTTGCCTTTGATATTCATGGCTGCATTTATTCCCGCCATCAATCCCTGAGCTGCTGCCTCTTCATAGCCTGATGTGCCGTTTATCTGGCCAGCTAAAAACAGGCCCCCTATAGTTTTACTTTCAAGGCTGTGCTTAAGTTGTGTTGGATATATAAAATCATACTCAATAGCATAGGCAGGCCTCATTATCTCCGCATTCTCGAGTCCTTCAATGCTTCTAACGAGTTGCACTTGGATATCATAGGGTAGGCTTGTTGAGATGCCGTTGGCATAATATTCTGTTGTATCTAACCCTTCAGGCTCAAGAAACACCTGATGCCTTTCCTTGTCAGAAAATCTGACCACTTTATCCTCTATGGAAGGACAATATCTGGGACCGACGCCAGATATCTTTCCGCTGTATAGAGGCGATCTGTCAAGACTCTTAAGGATTATCTCATGAGTTCCTTTGTTTGTATATGTTATATAGCATGGAAGCTGCGGGTTTGTTATTTTTTTGGTTGAATAAGAAAAGGGTGGCGGCGGATTATCTCCATACTGTGGAGTTGTCTTTGAGAAATCAATACCCAGTGCATCCAGTCTTGGCGGTGTGCCTGTTTTCAGTCTGCCCATTTTTAGTCCCAGTTCCCTTAAAGAGTCAGACAGTCTGACGGAAGGGAACTCCCCTGCCCTGCCTGCCTGAAAGCTCTCAAGACCTATGTGTATCAAGCCTTTGAGGAAAGTTCCTGTGGTAACGATTATAGCTTTTGCACCGTAAAAAGCGCCTAAGGATGTAATAACTCCTTTGACTCTACCATGCTCTGTTATTATCTTTTCAACCATTCCCTGCTTTATGATGAGATTTTTCTGCCTTTCGAGGGATTGTCTCATATGAGTTTTGTAGAGCGCCCTGTCCGCCTGAGCGCGCAATGACCATACAGCGGGACCTTTTGAGAGATTCAACATCCGGAATTGGATACCTGAGCTGTCTGTAACCTTAGCCATCTCGCCGCCCAAGGCGTCTATTTCCCTTACGAGATGGCCTTTTGCGAGTCCTCCGATAGCAGGGTTGCAGGAAAGTTGAGCAATGGTATCAAGATTAATGGTGAAAATGCATGTCTCAAGGCAAATGCGAGATGCTGCAAGGGCTGCCTCACAGCCTGCATGCCCTGCGCCGATGACAATTACATCAAAGTCATGTTCTTTGTACATTATTAATTATAACATTACTATTATCTTAACCTGCCATCGCATGTTATGCCCATAATCCGTAATCAAGCAAGGCAGGCACGGCTTCAAAGTCTTTATCAATGCGATAAGATTATTGAATGCCTGTTTATGCTGCTGAATGCAAAGGGTGATATTGAAATTACCTCTAATGTCTGAGGGATCGGCGCTAAGGTATCGCTGATAAAGCCTTTTCACCCATGCCTGCTTTGCTTCTGTAAATGTTTGGCTACGGATTATGGTATTATGCCGCGGGAAAGTGGGAAAGTCCCGCATTTTAGAGGGCATTATTCTTTTTTGGCCAAGCTGGTTTTAAAACTTAAATAGGCGAAAAGACCCCAGAGGCTTGCCACTACTACAGACAAAAACCACAGTATGGATAATGTTGCTGAAAGGTCAGGGGAAACGCCTGCTGTGCTCAAAAAGAATACAAAAGCCCCCTCCCTCAGCCCAATGCCAGAGATGGAAATAGGAATCATAGATATAAGGATAATAAGAGGGATGAATATTAAAAGGGACAGGAAGGGAATGTCGAGGGCAATGCCTTTTGAGAGGATATATACAGCGAAAACACCTGAAATCTGTATGATTAATGAGTATAAGAAGGCCTTGCTCAAAGCGCTCCTTTTAGCTTTGTAAAGTAAAAAATATTCATAAATATTAAATAAAAATTTTAAATTTTTACCAAACTTTAATTTCAGCACACTGATGCTGAATGTTATAAAAAGTATAAAGAGTAAGGGAACTGCCCACATTATCTGCTGTAAAGACGCCCCCTGAAGGTATTTAAAGCCAAACACAATGGCACCCAAATTAATTATTAGCAGGCCTAAAAAACCTATGTATCTGTCCATGAATACAGAGGCTATGGAGGTAGTAAGGGGAGAGTTGTCCCTGTCTTCCGGATTATGCTCCTCTTGTTTTAGTTCACGGTTCAGATAATATGCCTTAACAACATCTCCACCAATGATTCCAGGCATATATGTGTTGAAAAAAGAGCCTATCATATAAAGTGAAAAGAGCCTTTTTGTTTTGACCTGCTGAGGGATTAGTAACTTCCACCTTAGAGAGGACAGGTAAATGGAGATTATATATATGGTTACAGCAATAATGAATGCTGCAGGGCTTGATAGCGTTATATTATCAATGATTGCGGTGGTGCCTATTTTTGAAATAATCAGATATAAAAGGATGGCGCTTACCGAAAATTTAATAGAAAGCAGAAAAAACTGTTTGAGAGGAGTTAATTTTTTCAATGTGGTTTATCTGCCGTGTCCGAGGATCTTTTTTATTGTATATATAGGTTTTTTCTGGCTTTCGTGATACACCCTGACAAGCATTTCCCCCAGTAATCCCATTCCGACAAACTGAATACCTACTATTATTAGCAAAACACCTAATAAAAGAAGGGGCCTCCCGCCAATATCCGCCCCCCTGAAGATTTTCTCAACAGCAAGGTAAGTGGAAATGCCCAACCCTGCAATGCTAAAGATTATTCCGATAGGTCCAAAAAACTGTATAGGCTTTGTCGAAAAGCTCTGCAGAAATTTGACAGTTATCAAGTCAAGCAGCACTTTTATTGTCCTTGAAATGCCGTATTTGGATTTACCCCTGAGCCTCGGGTGGTGGGTTGTCTCAATTTCTGCGACTCTCACTCCGTACCAGCTCGCTACTGCTGGTATGAATCTGTGCATTTCTCCGTAAAGTCGGAGGTTTTTCACCACATCCCTTCTATAAGCCTTCAGTGAACAGCCATAGTCATGTAGTCTCACTCCTGTAACCTTGCTTATGAGCCAGTTAGCTATCATCGAAGGCAGTCTCCTTGCAAGGAAGGGGTCTTTGCGTTTCTTTCTCCAACCGCTCACAAGGTCATAATCCTTTATGGTCTCAAGCAATTTCGGTATATCCTTAGGATCATTCTGGAGGTCTCCATCCATAGTGATAACCACATCGCCTTTTGCAAAGTCAAAACCAGCTGCAAAGGCAGCAGTTTGGCCAAAATTCCTTCTAAGGCTGAGGACAAGGATATTTTTATCCGTTTTTTGCAGATCCTCAAGGAGGCTTAATGTTCTGTCGCTGCTGCCGTCATCAACGTAAATTATTTCATACTCTGTCCCGATTTTATCGAGAACATCTCTGAGTCTGTCGTGAAGAATACCCACATTGTCTTCTTCATTATACAAGGGAACAACAACAGATACGGTCATTGGCCACCCCTATTCATAAATTTCATCAGCGCTAATATTTTTCAGGTTTTATTGTTTTAAATCCCCTGAAATTATAACAGATAAATAAGGAATATTCTTTTAAAAGCTGTTCATTATTGCAAACTTGCAATAGCTTTTTTTCAAATCCTTCAAAGGACTTGGCAACTTCAGGAGGCATTTCTGCATTGCCTGCTCTGACAAAAATACCGTTTATTTTCACTCTATTATCTTTTAATCTCTGTTTTATTATTTCAGCATCGCTGTTCATATCAGGCCATAGGTCATATTGGTTCATCCTTCTGCTGAGGTTTATACAATATGTTCTCGGATGCCCTTTAACATAAAAGGCAAGTTCACTTGAAACCTGATACTTATCGGAAAAAATTAAGACATGCCCTTTCTCTGAAAGAGAATCATAAAGCACAGAAACTTCTTTCCCGAGTTCTTTCCATCCCCTAAGTTTTTCCGAGGGATCCAATTTGGAGGATAGGTTTATTAAAGAAGGGTAATGGGCTATTGAAGTAACAATAAGAGCCATTGCAATGCCTGTAATAAGCATAGGGTAACGGATAATTGATGGCTTGGGAGTGATTGCATGGGAAGCCATGAAATATCTTGCAAATGCTATTATTCCAGTAATATACCCAGTCATTGCCCAATTTGCCTGCACCTTGCCATGGAGGCTTTTTAAGAGGAAGAACGCGATAACAGGGACAGAAAAATAGATTAAGAACCTGGATTGAAAGAATTCTTTTGTCCTCTGACCCAGAGCCTCTGTTTTAAACAGGGCATACAATATCATGATAAACAGGACAGGGGTTATAACCCCTATTTGTGAGCCAAAGAACTCAAAAAAGCTCTTTAGTGATAACTGTAATCCCTCTGAGACATGGGCCTGACCAGCGGTGTGTTTTATGGTCACCCAGTCATGCCTGAAATTCCAGATTATCACGGGAGTGAAAATTAGCAGGCTGACCATGGAAGTTAAGTATGGCAGGGTTGTTTTTAATAGATATCTTTTCCCTGAGAAGAAAAGAAACAGAAAAACGCTTAGCAGAAAGAATGCCATGGTGTATTTTGTTAAAAGCCCAAGGCCTATGAAAACGCCTGCAAGAAGCCACTTAGAATAGTTTTTTTCATTATTCTTTACTGATTCCCAGAAATAATACAAAGAAATTATCCAAAAGAATATAAAGGGCGAATCTATTGTAAAGATTACACCGAATGGAGCAAATAGTGGTATTATTTGAAAAAGCAGTGCTGAATATAAGGCAAGGCGATCATCTTTATAAAGAGACTTAGCAAGTTTAAAAATAAAGATGCTGCTCAGCGCCGAAAACAGCACCGCCATTATCCTGATACCGAAGATGTTATCACCGAATACAGCAGTGCCTATATATATCAGATATGCAATCATGGGGCCCTTTGAGTAATAACTCCAGTCAGGCCTCCTTGACCACTCCCAATAATGGGCCTCGTCAGCGCTCAAGTCCATGGGGCCATGTAGGATGTAATATATTCTAAAAAGGCTTATAACAATTAGAGCTGCCCCAAAGATGGTCTTATGAGGGGTCGCTTTGTATCTTGAAAGCGAGCGCTTATACCAAAAGATTAGAGCTGCAGAAAAAGCACATCCAACCATAGCGCCAAAAATAATGTCAGATGGATAATGGACTCCAACATAGACTCTGGAAAAGGCAACGAGTATTGCGAGAATGAAGGGATAGAGCCGCCACATTAGGGATAATGTGGACTGTCTGGCAAGGTAGAAGAGAGGTAGGGCAACTGCAAAGGCATTAGAGGCATGGTTTGATGGCATTGAGTAAGACTTTGAGCATCCAACCAGCAATCTTACGCCTTCAAGTTCATCGCACGGCCTTACCCGCATGATTAAATGTTTTATCTCATACACCAGCCAGTCTGTTATCAGAAAAGAGCCAAATGAGATAACAATTGCCCATATGGCAGCAGTTAAATCAAAGGGGCTGTTGTTTTTTTGCCCTTTGAACCCAGTCCAGACTAAATAGATCATATACGGCAACAGCAAAAAATAGCCCTTTGATGTCAACGCCGGCATAAGAATATCAAGGGGACTATTGGAGACCCCGGCATTTATAAGAGCAAAAAGTTTTTTATCTATATTTAAAATATCCATAATGTTTTTTAAATTGTTCCACGTGGAACAATTTAAATCCAAATTATTCATAAATTGTGACAGCCAAAGCAGAAATGCTTTGCCTTCTGCATAACAAAGGCTATGAATAACGCGGTTTAATCTTATTTAGCATACATATCTGGCCTTCTGTCTTTAAACAGATCGTTTAATGGATTAATAGATTTGTTTTTTGCCTTTTCCGGCTCAATTTCTGCAACTAATAATTCTTCTTTATCGTCTGACGCTTTAACCAATATCTGTCCATCATAGGATGTTATCTGACTCTGGCCAATAAATTTCAAAGATTGGCCCTCTTTTCTGTTTTCAATTCCTGTTCTGTTCGCAGTTATTGCATAGAGCCTGTTTTCAAGGCATCTTATCGGCATCGCCTGTGGACAGTAAGGCAGCACAAGGTTTGATGGGTGGGCAACCACCTCTGCGCCCATAAGGGCAAGGGTTCTCATGGACTCAGGGAAGAACCAATCAAAGCAAATCATCATCCCTATTCTTCCCATTTTTGTGTCCCAAACCCTGAAGCCCGTACCCCCGGGCGTAAAATAGAGCTTTTCCTCAAAAAAGAGATGGGTCTTGCGGTAATTCCCGATAAAGCCTTCCGGGCCGACTAATATGGCGCTGTTATAAAAATTCCTCCCTTCTCTTTCAGGAAGCCCTGCTGCTATATAAATGCCTTTTTCATTGGCTAAATCCGAGAGAAATCTGGTTGTGCGTCCTGATGGTATGGTCTCTGATAAATCTGCCACCTCATCTATGGAAACAAATTGGTATCCGGCAGCAAAGAACTCGGGCAGAACAAGGAGGTCTAATTCGCCATCCTTTACGGGTTTTACAGCAGAAAAAACCTTCTCAAGGTTGTCGTCCTTTTTGCCGAAGACAGGGTTAAATTGATAGAAGCCCGCCTTAATTTTCATCTAAAAATACACCATTTGTTTTTCTGCTTGCCTGTAATTTAAAATGAGTTCCTTCTTTTGTACACAAGAGACAGCAGTCTTTCGGCAAAGTTAAACTACCTCTGCGGTTATTTGTACGTTGATCTTCCCTGTGGCAAGACCACAGGGAATCTAATGTAAGGAATATTTTCATTACATTCGCTCGCTTGACCCCGTGGCAGAGACCACGGGGAATACGCTCGCAATCCATTTAATTGTCATCATGCCTTACTCATCATTTAAGCGATGGCTTTCAAGATATTTTATGTTATTAATTAAACTGTCATATTCAGAATATTATAACCACTCATGCCACTATAAATGCCGCTTTTTGAGGCTATTCGTGAATTTTGCCTGCAAGACCATTGCCTCTTATGCGTGCCTGTTCTTGACGAATTAGGCTTTGCCTTATCCCTGCATTGGACGTAATATGTTCCACGTGGAACATTAAATCCTTTTCCACTGCTCGGGCCACTGCTCGGGCAGGAATATTTTTTCATAAGACATAATAGCAAACCTATCTGTCATGCCCGCTATAAAGTCACAGACCATCCTGTGTTTATCGAGTTTCTTTTCCGGCGGAATATCTTTAAAAACCTCGTCTATATGCTCAATATAGTATTCATAGAGCGCTTTAAGAATACCCTTTGCCTTATTGAACTCAGTCATTATGCCTTTGCTTTCATAAACCATTTCATAAAGAAAATCCCTGAGCTTATAAACAACAATGGATATTTCTTCCCCCATCTCTATATTTTTATGGCCAGAAGCGATGCTTGTTTTTATTGCATCCCTGACCATCGTGTCTATCCTTTTGGAATAAGTCTCGCCAATAGCTTTGACGATCTCCCTCGGCATATCTGATTTTTTTATTACTCCTGCCCTGATGGCATCATCGAGGTCATGGTTGACATAGGCAATAATGTCTGATATGCGCACCACTTGTCCTTCAAGGGTCGCTGGTTTATCCTTAGGGCTATCGGATATTATCAACCCTTTGCCTTTTGAGTGTTTAACAATTCCATTCCTGACCTCCTGAGTCAGATTGAGCCCCCTTCCGTCCCTTTCAAGAAAATCAACCACTCTCAGGCTTTGCTTGTAATGGTCAAACCCGCCGGGATGAAGCTCTCTTAATATCGCCTCCCCTGCATGTCCGAACGGCGTATGTCCAAGGTCATGTCCCAAGGCAATAGCTTCTGTAAGGTCTTCATTGAGCCGCAATGCCCTCGCTATTGTCCTTGCAATCTGCGAGACCTCAAGCACATGCGTAAGCCTCGTGCGGTAATGGTCTCCTTTGGGAGCAAGAAAAACCTGGGTCTTGTGCTTTAATCTCCTGAACGCCTTTGAGTGAATAATCCTGTCCCTGTCCCGTTGAAAGCATGTCCTTACATCGCATTCCTTTTCAGGTCTTGCCCTGCCCCTGCTTTTGGAGCTAAGACATGCGTTTGGATGAAGGATCTGTTTTTCTATTTGCTCTGTCTGTTTGCGGATTGTCATATTGATTACTTCGAAATTGCCTTATTAATTTCTCACCTTGCATTTTTTAATTGCTGCTTTTGCAAGTTTATCGCACCGTTCATTTTCAGGATGTCCAATGTGTCCTTTTATCCAGACCCATTTTACTTCATGCGAAGAAGAGGCCTTCAAAAGCCTTTCCCATAAATCCCTGTTGAGCACATCTTTTTTCTGGGAATTTTTCCATTTGTTTTTTATCCAGCCCGTTATCCACTCTGTCATGCCCTTTATAACATAATTGGAATCGGTCGTTATGGTTATTTTGCACGGGTTTTTTAAGGCTTCCATGGCAGCGATAACCGCGAGAAGTTCCATCCTGTTGTTTGTCGTCATCATGTCGCAGCCTGACAGCTCCTTCTCTTTTTCCCCTGAGCGCAAAATAGCTCCGAAGCCGCCAACTCCGGGATTGCCGCTGCAAGCTCCGTCTGCATAGATTTCTACAAGAGGCTTCTGTTTTTTTTGCATACAGGATATTTTAACCGAAGTTGAGCAATTTTATGGAAGACACCGGAGTTTTTTAACAATATTAGGAGGCGCTACCAGTTTTTTTCTAACCGCCTCGAGAGGATACTTTTTCAAAACTTCCCGATATGCTAATATTTTTAGGCTCATGGCAGCAGGCTTGTTCTTACAACAACGCCCCTTCAATCCCTTTCACCAGCGCTTTTATTTCCCAATCAGCGACTGTCCTTGCATCAATGATCAGCGCATCCTCTTTAATTCTTGCGATAACAGGTGGGCTGCTATGTCGGAGCCGTTCTTCGAGCTTGTTTACGGATAATTTTTTCGGCTTTATTGCAACAACGAAGGTTTTAAATTCTATTTCAGGCAATGCTCCTCCGCCGGATTGGGACGAGTCTTCCATCACAGCTATATCTGCAATATCCTCCTTTATTTCTCGCTTTAATCTCGTTGCGATCTTCTTTGCCCTTGTCTTTATTTCATTCACATCCTGCAAAAGCATCCTCAATGTAGGGGTCTGTTTTTTGGCCGTATCTTCATCGAGATAATTCATAAGCACCGCTTCAAAGGCTGAAAGGGTGAGCTTGTCTATTCTCACCGCGCGCATAAGCGGATTTTTTGCGATCTTTTCTATTAATTCAGATTTTCCGGCAATCACTCCTCCCTGCGGGCCGCCTAAGAGCTTGTCTCCGCTGAATGTAACGATGTCGCAGCCTGATTTAACGATTTCCTGAACCGTCGGCTCGATGTGAACTCCGTAAGGTTTAAGGTCTATAAGACAGCCGCTTCCGAGGTCGAACATCACAGGGATATTATGCTTTTTGCCGAGGGTTACAAGTTCGTCAATCTCAACCGATTTTGTAAATCCGATAGTCCTGAAATTGGATTGATGCACCTTTAAAAGCAATCCGGTGTTTTCATTTATAGCGGATTCATAGTCGCGGAGATGGGTTTTATTGGTTGTTCCAACCTCTCTGAGAACGGCTCCGCTCGCGCTCATAACATCAGGTACTCTGAATGACCCGCCTATCTCCACAAGCTCTCCCCTTGAGACTATGACCTCTTTGCCTTTTGCAAGGGCGGACAGGCATACAAATACAGCAGCGGCATTGTTATTCACGATAAGGCTGCTCTCCGCTCCTGTTATATCATTCAAGAGCTTTTGTATGTGTGAATATCTCTTGCCCCTTTCGCCTTTTTCAATGTCGTACTCGAGATTTGAATATCCGCACGCGACTTTTTTTACATTTTCCAGTATCTCTTCCGAGAGGACAGACCTGCCTAAGTTCGTATGCATGACAATACCGGTTGCATTTATCACAGGCCTGAGGCTGAACGAAGAAAGTTTTTCGATCTTTATCTGAATCTCGGGCAGTAGCCCCTCCATAGAGATTTCTTTAATTTCGTCTTTTAAAATTAATTGGCGGGTATGCTCGATGATCTCGCGGATCGCCTGAAGCACATACCGCCTCGGATATGCTTCCTGCCAAACTAAACCTTTTCCTGACTTTAAAATCTCGTCTACGGATGGAAGGGAAGAAAGAAGCTTTTGTTTATTCATTTTTTAAGCGCTCCTTTTAAAATTAAAAACTGCCTCTATTTTACCCTTTAATAAAACTCTTTTCAAATACAACGGCTTTGTATTATCATACATATCTTGTTTAATTGCCTATATTTTAAAACATAAAATTTATATTCGGAGGTTTGTATGTTGAAGCGATATCTTTTAGCGCCCGGGCCTACGCCTGTGCCGCCCGAAGTGCTTTTATCAATGGCAATGCCTATGATACACCATAGATCCCCTGATTTTATCCCTGTGCTCGAGTCCGCGAGGAAGGGGCTTCAGTGGCTGTTTCAGACAAAAAACGATGTCCTGATTTTAAGCTCATCAGGGACAGGCGGCATGGTTGGCTCTGTCAACAATTTTTTCAATGCCGGGGACAAAGCTCTTGTTATCAACGGAGGAAAGTTCGGAGAGCGCTGGGCAAAGATATGTCAGTCTTACGGCCTCAAAGTTGAAGAGATGGCGGTTGAGTGGGGATATACTGTAAAACCCGCTGATGTCGAGGCAAAACTGAAGAATGACCCTGATATAAAGGGAGTGTTTGTGCAGGCCGTGGAAACATCAACGGGCGTGTATCACGACATCGAGGGTCTCGGAAAGGCGATAAAGAATTTTCCCAATACTCTGTTCATCGTTGATGCTATCAGCGCAATTGTCGCGCAGGACTTAAAGACGGATGAATGGGGTGTTGATATAATGGTGGGTGGCTCACAGAAGGGACTGATGCTTCCTCCGGGGCTTGCCTTTGTGAGCGTAAGCGATAAGGCATGGAAGGCTAATGAAAAATCGAAGCTCCCGCGTTTTTATTTTAATTTTAAAAAAGAAAGGGAAAATCTCGTAAAGAACCAGACCAATTTCTCTTCTCCTGTTACTCTGATAATAGGATTGAACGAGGCTGTAAAGATGCTCCAGAATGAAGGGCTTGAGAATGTCTTTGCGCGGCATGCAAGGCTCGCAAACGCGACCCGCGAGGCTGTAAAGGCTCTCGGACTGAGCCTTTATTCGAAAGAATCCCCGAGCAATGCGGTTACCGCGATAGAGATGCCTGATGGAATTGACGGACAGGCGGTTTATAAGACCCTCCGCGAAAAATACGGCGTAACAGGCGCAGGCGGACAGGACAGGGCAAAGGGCAAGATTTACAGGCTCGCGCACCTCGGCTATGCCGACACATTCGATGTGATCATAGGCATTGCTGCTCTTGAGATGACTCTCAAAGGAATGGGCGCGAATATCGAACTCGGCAAAGGAGTTGCAAAGGCGCAGGAATTATTGATGCAATAAAAGATAACCCGCAGGTAATATAGGGTATTTCCGCTTCATTCTCGGAAGGCATCCGGCCTTCCTCCGAAGCTGCGCCAGCCCGCTTAAACATCCATGTTACGCTTGGGCTGCCGAAGTCGCTATAATACCCTATATTACCTGCTATAACTAATTTTGCTACACCGCTCACTCTATTAGGAGGAGCTAAATAAAAGGAGGTATTTGTTATGAAGGTATTGGTAAGCGACAACATCTCGTCAAAGGGCGTGGAAATTCTGAGAAAGGCCGGACTCGATGTGGATGTAAAGACAGGTCTCAAGCCGGATGAGTTGAAATCGCTCATCGGAGAGTATCACGCTCTTATAGTAAGAAGCGCGACAAAGGCAACCGCGGATATTATCGAGGCTGCGAAGAATCTCAAGGTCATAGGCCGCGCAGGCTCGGGGCTCGACAATGTGGACAAGGCTGCAGCCTCAAAGAGAGGCATTGTTGTTATGAATACGCCCGGCGGAAATACAATCACTACGGCAGAGCATACAATCGCGATGATGTTTGCTGTCGCGAGAAAGATACCTCAGGCAAATGCCTCTATGAGCCGCGGCGAATGGGAAAAAAAGAAGTTCATGGGAATAGAGCTTTTCAATAAGACCCTCGGAGTTGTCGGCCTCGGAAATATAGGAGGAGAAGTTGCAAAGAGGGCGCAGGCACTCGGAATGAATGTCATAGCCTATGACCCCTTTCTGAGCGAGGAAAAGGCGAAACAGATGGGCATTCAGAAAATGGAGATATCGGAAGTCATTAACAACGCAGACTTTATTACCCTGCATACGCCTTTAACCGCAGAGACAAAAAATATAATAAATAAAGACAGCATTAAGACTATGAAGAACGGAGTTTATATAATCAACTGCGCGAGGG
Organism: Thermodesulfovibrionales bacterium; assembly: GCA_030017995.1. Taxonomy (GTDB): domain Bacteria; phylum Nitrospirota; class Thermodesulfovibrionia; order Thermodesulfovibrionales; family Dissulfurispiraceae; genus JASEGS01. The sequence continues at coordinate 14,474 of JASEGS010000022.1, read as the reverse complement.
GCGGGATCGTAAATGAAAAAGACCTCTTTGACGCGCTCGAAAGCGGCAAGGTTGCGGGAGCAGCTCTCGATGTGTTTGAAAAAGAGCCGCCTCAAAATAATCCTCTTGTCGGACATGAAAAGGTTGTAAGCACTCCGCACCTCGGCGCGTCAACGCAGGAGGCGCAGGAAAATGTCGCATTAGCAATAGCAGAGCAGATTGTTGACTATCTCGTTCACGGGACAATAAGAAATGCCGTGAACTTTCCGTCAATACCAGCGGATCAGGTTGCATTGCTTCAGCCTTATATTACCCTTGCCGAGAAGATCGGCGGTTTTGCATCGCAGATATTTGAAGGAGGCATCACAGAGGTTGCTATCGAATACAGGGGCGAGGTATCTATGCTTAATATATCGCCTATTACCATAGCGGCTATTAAGGGACTTCTTACTCCTATATTGGAAGAGACGGTAAACTTTGTGAATGCGCCATTTATCGCAAAGGAACGCGGCATAGAGGTGAAAGAGACAAAGAGTACGGATGCCGGCGATTATCAGAGCATGATAGCGCTGAAAATAAGATCCAAGAAGAAAGAGCTTTTGGTCGCAGGGACTCTGTTCAGCAAAAAAGATCCGAGGATAGTCAAGATAGACGAGTTCCCTGTGGAGATAAGTCCTGAAGGAAGCATGCTATTTATGTATAATAATGACAAGCCGGGCGTTATCGGGAATATCGGCAATCTTTTGGGAAAGAACAGTATAAATATAGCCAGAATGCATTTCGGAAGGGAAACCGCAGGGGGAAAGGCGATATCCGTTGTGAATATTGATTCGCCTGTTTCGGAAAAACTCCTTGAGGAGATAAAGAATCTTCCCAATATCCTTGATGTCAAGGTAATCAATTTATAAGAGGTAATCTATGTCAACTGTTGTTATTGTGGGAACCCAGTGGGGCGATGAGGGAAAAGGAAAGATAGTGGACTTTCTTACGGAAAAGGCCGATGTTGTTGCTCGCTATCAGGGAGGCAACAACGCGGGCCATACAGTAGTCATAAAAAACGAGAAATATATCCTTCACCTTATTCCATCAGGAGTTCTTCATAAAGGCAAGAAATGCATTATCGGAAACGGTGTGGTCATAGACCCCAAGGCCCTGATCGAAGAGATGGACGGCCTGAAAAAGAGGGGCATAAATATAGACAAAAACCTGCTCATATCCAAGAACGCTAATGTAATAATGCCCTACCATATTTCTATAGACAAGGGAAGCGAAAATAAAAAGGGCAATAAAAAGATAGGAACGACAGGAAGGGGCATCGGGCCTTCATATACGGACAAGATCGCGCGGCACGGCATAAGGATGATGGACCTGATGAATCCCGAGGTCTTCAAAGAAAAATTGAAGGCAAATCTTTCGACAGTGAACTTCCTGCTCGAAAACATGTATAAGACAGAGCCTCTGAACGCAAACGCGATCTACAAACAATATATGAAATATGCCGAAAGGCTTGCGCCCTATATTGCGGACACGGATCTGATAATCAACAAAGAGATAGAGTCTGGAAAAAAACTTCTTTTTGAAGGCGCGCAGGGAACTCTTCTGGATATAGACCACGGAACATACCCGTTCGTTACGTCTTCAAATACAATAGCAGGCGGCGCATGCACCGGCCTCGGCATAGGCCCTACAAAGATAAAAAAGGTGCTCGGAGTTGTAAAGGCTTATACAACGAGGGTAGGCGAAGGGCCTTTCCCGACGGAGTTGAAGGACGCGCTCGGAGAGGCGCTAAGGCAGAAGGGCGGAGAGTTTGGCGCAACAACAGGAAGGCCGAGGAGATGCGGTTGGCTCGATATGCTGATACTCAGGCACGCGGTGCGGGTTAACGGCCTTACAGGAATCGCGATCACAAAACTTGATATACTCGATGGATTCGATAAGCTCAAGATATGCGTGGGCTATAAATATAACGGCAAAAGATATGCGGAGTTTCCAAAAGAAATAGATGTGCTGAACAATTGCACGCCTATCTATGAAACAGTTGACGGATGGAAAGAGAGCACCCTTGGCATAAAGGATTTTGACAGGCTTCCGCTAAATGCGAGGAAATATATCAGGACAATAGAGAAGATGCTCGGCCTAAAAGTCCATATAATCTCGACAGGACAGAAGAGAGACGAGATAATAGTGCTGAAAGAGCAGTTTTAACATTTTTTCTTAAAGTCATTGATAGACAGGTGCGCCATAGCATTTTCGCTCATTCTCGCCGGACATCCATATCCGGCTCCGAGGCACCAGCTCAGTTTCGCCATCACGGCGAAACTTCGAGCTGCTGAAACCGCTCTAATACCATGCCGCACCTGTCTTTAGTATGGGATTCGACTTCGGCAATCTATTAAACCTCCTTTTTCCTTCAAAATGCCCTGTCTGCGGAAACCATTCTGACAGTTATCTTTATAGCCCAATCTGCAAAAACTGCTGGAGCGGCATTGAAAGATATACAGGCCCGTCATGCGGCATTTGCGGAACCCCCACGGTCTCTCCCCATACAACAACCTGCGGTAATTGCCTGAAATCACGCCCTCTGTTCTCAAAAGTCCTTTATTACGGGATATATGACGGAATATTAAAAGAGGCTATCCATCTTCTTAAATTCAACGGCGTAAAAAGACTTTCAAAACCTCTCGGATTTTTACTCTCAGAACTGCCGCTGCCTCAGGCAAACGGTATTGTTTCTGTGCCGCTTCATCACAGCAGGCTTTGGAAAAGGGAGTTTAATCAGACAGCCTCTATCAGCCGTTTTTTATCAAAGAAATTAAAAATACCGCTTATGCCGGATGTCATAAGAAAGATTAAAGATACTCCCCTTCAAACAGATGTTACAGGAAAGGAGAGATTTCAAAATCTGAAAAACGCATTCTCCGTTTCTGGAAATGTAAGCGGATTGGAATTATTGCTCGTGGACGATGTAATTACAACTGGAGCCACGGTAAGAGAATGCGCAAAAGCATTGAAAAAAGCAGGGGCAAAGAGCATTACTGTTGCTGCGTTGGCGCGCTCAATGCCTAAGCAGAATACTTGAAAACATTCAGTCTTTACTGCTATATTAACCAATTGCCGAAGTGGTGGAACTGGTAGACACGCACGTTTGAGGGGCGTGTGGAGAAATCCATGCGGGTTCGAGTCCCGCCTTCGGCACCAACAATTGTTCCGCTAATACTTTTCTTCAGCCCACATATCTGAGGTAAATCTTACCACTTTATTCCTGCCGGTCCCTTTTGCCCTGTAAAGTGCTACATCAGCAAATTTTATCGCTTCCCAAAAATTATGAGTATCAGCAGGAATCTCGCTTATACCTATACTGATTGTTTTTTGAATATAGCTTCCAGCAACCTGAACCTTTGCGGCTTCTAAGGTTTTTCTTATCTTTTCCGCTATTTTTTCTGAATCGCCGTGGGTGATATCCACTAATATAACCAAAAACTCCTCTCCTCCAAAACGGATGACCAGATCTGATTTCCTTACGCTCCTTTTTATATTTCTTGCAGCTTCTCTAAGCACCCTATCTCCTACATCATGTCCATATGCATCGTTTGTTTGTTTGAAATAATCAAGATCGCATATCATAATGCCAAGGTTTATTCCTCTCCTTAAAATGCCGGCAACTAAATTTTCATAAGCCTCTTCAATGAACCTCCTGTTGTAAAGATCTGTCATGGGATCTTTTAATGTTGATTCCTTCAATGTTCTCATCAGCCTCTTTGCCTCAAGGACAGGCTGTGCTTCTGCTATATACTGCCTTGCTCTGCTTATTTTTTTGTCAATACCGGTTATATCGCAAATGCCACGCTTGCCGCAGACGAATTGGACAACCCCTCCTACATTGCCTCCGATTATAAACGGGATACAGTAATAAATATCATCTGATTTTTCCGCGTAGTATCTGCATATAGCGGGATGGACAGAAGATGAAATCATGTGACCGGACCTTTTTGCCCTGCACAAATCGCAATTTAACAGTATCTCTTTTTTGCAGTGCATCTCTGTTTCTTCTGCTTCAGGCGGGTAAACTATTGTCATATTGTTTTTGCTGTTTGATACCTCATATATAACACAGTTGCCCAATTCGAGGTCATTTATGAAGGCTTTTCCAAGTCGCTCATAAATATCTTCAGGGGATTCGTCTTCTTCTATCATCTTTTTAAAGGAGGTTATTCGTTCTATTGAGTCCATTAATTTGTTGAACTCTGATGAAAGTATGCCGAGCTCATCCTTTGAGGCAACATCGAGCTTCTTGGTTAGATTTATTTCGCCAGAAGATAAATTTTTAATCTCTTCAATGATGGCTGTAACAGGTCTTGAAAGGGAGCGGGCAATTAAAACCCCGAAAAAAAATGAGAGCATGATTGATATGACAAAGGCAAGACTTATAAGCGTTATTGATAGAACAAGCCTTGTTTGTATTATATCTGTGAACTTCCTCCATTCCTTATCTATATTTATGGCAAAGGAATTAACTTCAACTATGATATCCCTTGTCAGGTTATCATATTCCAGCAGTTTGTTCAATAAGGCGTCGCTTTTTCCTATCTTTTCCAGTTTTGCGGCGACAAGTTCATCCATAAGCCTCTCGAGCCTGTTAATATTAGATATCAATTGTTCTACAAATTTTCTCTTTTCATGGTCTGCAAGAGGGGCGACAGCAAAATCGTTGAAGGGTTGTTCGGTGCCTCTGGAATAATCCATTACATTGCCGCCTACAAGAGATATATTTAAGTAGTTGCGGCAGTCAACAAGCCGATTTTTACCTTTTATATAATTGGAATTGATGGATTCAGAGTCGCTGTAGATAACTATTTTATGGGAAGAAATGCTTGCTCCTCTGAGCTTTCTCAACACTATATTTGCTATCTTTTCCTGAGGCACAATGATGTCAGCCATCTTTTGAGATTTTGCATTCATCTCAAATAAGGAAACCAGCCCTATGGCGGCTATAACCACAAGCCAGAATAGGGCGCCTGCGGAAAACAGTATAAATTTTTGCTGGATGAAAAGGTCCCTGAATGCCAGAATATTAATAAGTCGTTTGCTTTTGTCTTTTAGCTTAAATATTTTAAACATATGCTGTTAAAATTATTTTTAGGATTTATATTATATTTTTATCGGCATTAATACGATTTTCTTAAATTAAATAGAGTATACTATTAAGTATTATGCCGTTATTTGGTGAAGTATTCTTAAGTGAAATCATTAAGAAACCGGTCCTTGACCCAACAGGGGAGATAGCAGGCAGGGTCAAAGACGTTATCGTTGTTAAGGGAGACCCGCTTCCCAAGGTGTCTGCTGTAATCATAGAGCGGAAAAAGCAGCTATTTAAGATAAACTGGGAACAGATCAGCCTTTTCAACAAGCGGATTATATCCGCATATCTGACCGCAGGTCTTATGAAACCCTATAGCCTCAGCGAAGACGACCTTCTTGCAGTAAGAGACATCCTCGATAAACAGATTGTTGATGCAAATGGCGCAAAGGTCGTCAGGGCCAATGATATTAAGCTTGAAGGCTATGACAGAGAAGCGATCCTTATAGCAGTCGATGTGGGTATGAAAGGGATAATGAGGAGGCTCGGCGTAGAACGTGGCGGCGAGGCGTTTTTAAAGATATTCAAAATCCAGATGCCATATAACCTGATAAGCTGGAACTATATCCAGCCGTTGAAACCAAAACTCAAGTCCATTGCACTTACAGTGCCGAGACAGATGGTATCAGAACTTCATCCGGCAGACATTGCAGGCATTATCAGTCAGGTTTCCAGAGAGGAGGGAACGCATCTCTTTAAAGACCTTGACATAGAAACTGCTGCAGAAGCGCTTTCTGAGCTTAAGCCAGAAATGCAGGCAGAGATTATTAATGCCATGGATACAGAAAAGGCTGCTGACATTATAGAAGAAATGCCTCCGGACGAAGCTGCTGATGTCTTGAGTGATCTGCCCACGGAAAAGGCAAAAGAGATACTGGAACACATAGAAAAGGAAGAGGCTGAAGATATTCAGGAACTTCTTGGGCACGAAGAAGACACTGCAGGCGGCTTAATGACCAATGAGTTCATTGCGTATCCTCCGGATATTACGGTTAGAGAAGCAGTAGAGAGGTTTAAAAGGGATGCTGAGGAAATAGAGACCGTATATTACATATATGTGGTTGATGAAGAGGAAAAATTAATCGGGGTTACATCATTAAGGGAGCTGTTGCTATCAGAGCCCTCAACAAGACTGGCTGAAATTATGGCAACAAAACTGAAAACCGTTACCCCTGACGCTGATGAGATGGCAGCGGCAGGAATTATTTCCAAATATAATCTCGTTGCCCTCCCTGTTGTGGACAACGATGGTATTTTACTCGGCATAGTCGCGATAGATGACATTATAGACAGGATACTTCCGCCTGCTGCAAAAAGAAGGAGGAGGAAGGTTTGAGCCTTTGGAGAAAATTTGTCATTTTTTTGTCCATCATGGGGCCGGGCATTATTACAGCCAACATAGACAATGACGCCAGCGGCATAACAACATATTCAGTTGCAGGCGCTCGGTTTGGTTACGGGCTTTTGTGGACGCTGATACCAACTACAATCGCGCTTGTTGTAATTCAGGGAATGGTGGCACGTATGGGTATTGTTACAGGCAAGGGACTCTCTGACCTTATAAGGGAAAACTACGGCGTAAAAACAACTTTTTTTTTGATGCTCGGTCTCCTTGTTGCAAACTTCGGAACGACTGTTGCCAATTTAGCAGGATGGGCTGCAAGCATGGAGATACTTGGCTTCAGCAAGTATATCATGGTTCCAGTTGGAGCGGTTGTAATCTGGGTAATGGTGACAAAGGGTAGTTACAGGTCTGTGGAGAGGATACTTTTAATTGCCTGTCTTATGTATTTCGGATATGTTGTATCAGGCTTCATGGCAAAACCTGACTGGCAGCTTGTTTTAAAAGATACATTGATACCGCGGGCAAGGCTTGAACCAGAATATATAATGCTCAGCATAGCGATTATAGGAACAACAATAACCCCATGGATGCAGTTTTATCTGCAGTCTTCCATTGCGGAAAAGGGGATTAAGAAAGAGAACTATGCTGCCTCAAGGCTGGATGTGATTACCGGCTGTTTCATAACAGATATAGTGAGTTTCTTTATAATCCTAACCTGTGGAACAGTATTGTTTTCTCAGGGGATCAGAATAAATGAGGCGTCTGAGGCTGCTATGGCCCTGAAACCCTTGGCAGGAGATTATGCCTCGATAATATTCGGCATGAGCCTCGCCAATGCATCCCTCCTTGGGGCAATAATAGTGCCACTTGCAACTGCGTATTACATATGTGAGGCGCTGGGTTGGGAGGCAGGCATCAACAAGACTTTCAGGGAAGCCCCTCAGTTTATGTGGATATACACACTTATAATAGCAGTGGGAGCGGCTGTGGTATTGATACCTGGTGCGCAACTTGTTTTCCTCATGGTGCTTTCATCTGTTATCAATGGACTGCTACTGCCTTTTGTTCTCATTTATGCTATTACACTTGTAAATGATAAAAAGCTGATGGGCGAATATACGAATTCAAAGGGTTATAATTATGTAGCGTGGGGAACTGTTGCTGTAATTCTATGTCTTACGGCAATCTTGATTGTTACAGTAGTAGCTCCCATTGGAAGCATATAATATGGTTAAAGCTATAGAATGGAAATATGACAGGGTATTGATGCTTGACCAGAGCAGGCTCCCTCTTGATGTGAGGTTTATTGAATGCACGGATTATCAAATGGTGGCAGAGGGAATAAAAAAACTCTGGATAAGAGGCGCTCCGGCCATTGGTATTGCTGCTGCGATGGGCATTGCACTCGGTTCACAGGATATAAAGGCAGAGAGCTTTGATGATTTCATGGAAAGGCTTGATCCTATTATGCAGGCAATGCTCTCAACACGGCCCACTGCTGTGAATATAAAATGGGCAGTAGAAAGGATTAAAAAACTTCTGTTAGCAAATAGAGAAGAACCAGTGGGCAGATTAAAACAGCTTCTTATTGAAGAGGCAAATAGAATTCTTCAGGAGGATATAGAGGTAAATAAGGCAATAGGGAGATGGGGTGCGGAATTCGTAAAGGACGGCGATACAATCCTTACTCATTGCAATGCAGGCAGTCTCGCGACAGGAGGATATGGCACAGCCACTGCGCCTATGTTGATTGCAAAGGGACAGGGCAAGAGGATTCAAGTTATTGCGGATGAGACAAGACCAGTGTTGCAGGGAGCGAGGCTGACTGCATGGGAGTTAATGCAGTCAGATATTCCAGTAACATTGATAACAGACAACACAGCAGGTGCATTGATGAAAAAAGGGATGATAGACCTTGTTATAGTAGGGACTGACAGGACAACGAGGAATGGCGATGTTGCCAATAAAATAGGAACATATACAGTTGCTCTCCTTTGCAAAGAGCATAATATCCCTTTTTATGTTGCTGCACCGTTGAGCAGTATTGATTTTCATATGGATTCAGGGGATCTTATCCCTATCGAAAGTCGTTCCTCTGATGAGGTCACAACCATTTTGGGGCATAGGATTGCTCCTGAAGGCGTAAATGTTATAAACTTAGCATTTGATGTTACTCCTGCAAGATATATAACAGCTTTTTTTACAGAAAAAGGTGTTTTTATGCCTAAGGATATTAAGAAATTATGTAGAGATAAGGTGGATCTGGAGGCAATTAGAATTAAGCCATGAATAATCTTGTGATTCAAAAATTGGATGTTAAAGATATCTTTGATTCTTATGCAGAGAGGCTTGAAGAAGTTGATAAGGAGTTATTGGCTATCTTTAAGAGCAATGTCTTTTTGATCCCTATGATCGGCAGACATATTCTGGATAGTGGCGGCAAGAGAATAAGACCCCTGTTTCTTCTCCTCAGCGCAGACCTGTGCGGTTACAAAGGTGCCAGTCAGGCTCTTCTCGCAGCTATAATAGAGGCAATACATACAGCTTCACTTCTGCATGACGACGTGATAGACGGGGCGGAAACAAGGAGGGGGAGACCGGCAGCCAATGCTCTTTGGGGAAATCAGATTGTTATACTCGTTGGCGATTTTCTTTATTCTAATGCTTTAAAACTTGCCGTGAACCAGAAAAATCAAAAAATAATGGAGGCCCTATCAGAGGCAACAACAAGGATGACAGAAGGCGAGATACTACAGCTCAACAAAACCGGAGATCCTGACATAACAAAGGAAGAATATTTTGAGATAATAGCAGCAAAGACAGGTGTTCTCATCTCATCTGCATGTAAAATCGGAGGTATTCTTGCTGGAGTGGCTGAGGACAGACAGAAGGCATTGGCAGACTTTGGAATGAAAACAGGAATGGCATTTCAGATGGCAGATGATGTTCTTGATTATGTTGCAAAACAGGATGAATTGGGTAAAAAACTTGGCAAGGATCTGGGGGAAGGCAAGATCACTATGCCGTTGATATATCTTTTGGAAACAGCGACCTATACAGAGAGAGAGGAGGTAAAAGGGATCATTAAAAGAAGTCAAGACTCAGAGGGCAAAGGTCTGGGATTGGCGCTAAAAAGGATATTAGATTTATTTTCGAAATACAAAGCTATAAAGGAATCTTTAAAAATAGCAAGGAAACTCGTGGAAGAGGCAAAATCCGAACTAGATGTTTTCCCCGCCTCCAGAGAGAAGGAAGCCCTTCTCTCCATGGCTGGATATGCAATGCAGAGGGAGAAGTAAAAAGGAGATTTTATGCATCCCTATGTCGAAGTTGCTAAAAGGGCGGTTGAAAGATATGTAAAATATAAAAAAATGCTGGATACCCCGAAAGAGCTACCATCAGATATGCAAAGGTCAGCAGGTGTTTTCGTATGTTTAAAGAAACACGGAGAGTTAAGGGGATGTATAGGCACATTCCTTCCATGCGAGGAAAATATTTACAAGGAGATTGTGAGGAATGCCATAGCTGCTGCTAAAAAGGATCCGAGATTCTATCCTGTTCAGGAAGATGAACTCGATGAAATAACCTATTCAGTGGATGTACTATCAGAGCCAGAAAAGATAGGGGATATTTCAGAACTTGACCCTAAGAAATACGGTGTAATCGTTGTCAAAGGATACAGAAAGGGACTTTTATTGCCAGACCTTGAAGGGGTCGATACTGTGGAAGAACAACTGCGCATAGCAAAGATGAAAGCCGGCATAGACCCCGCTGAGGAAGATGTAGAAATTTATAGGTTTACTGTTGAGAGGTATAAATAATACAGGACACGGGTTATTTGTTTTTGCTTTTTTGTCTGTTGCCTGTCTTCTGTCCTCTGATGAATTCTCCGCTCTTTCCACCCCGTTTTTCAAGGAGTGTTATCTCTGAGATTGCCATCTCTTTATCCACAGCCTTGCACATATCATAGATGGTTAATGCCGCAATAGATGTGGCTGTTAGTGCCTCCATCTCCACGCCTGTCTGTCCTGCCACCTTTACAGATGTTTTTATATTTACCCTGTTTTTTGTCTCGTCCATGTCAAAATCAATGCATACAGAGGTTATATTTAAAGGATGGCACATGGGTATCAGCTCTGATGTCTTTTTTGCAGCCATAATTCCTGCAACCCTCGCAACAGCAAGGACATCACCTTTTGAAATGCCATTGTCTTTTATAAGCCTTAGTGTCTCAGGCTTCATGTAAACATAGCCTGCGGCTACAGCCTCCCGGTGCGTCACAGCTTTTTCTGTAACATCCACCATTTTTGCCTTGCCTGTTTCATCAATGTGGGTGAGTTTCATAAAGCCCCCTTCTGGATCTAAGCTATATTAATTTTAAAGGAATTTAGTGTTTGTCATCAATATTTAAACCTTTCATTAACTTCCATAACGTCACTCTGCTCATACCAAGGTCTTTTGCTGCCAATGTTCTGTTCCAATTGTTTTTTGCAAGGACAGAAAGGATGTCTTCTTTATTTTTATTATTTCTCGGATTTTTTGTCGTTGAGATGGTTTTTTCGTTTTTCTGGAATATATATTCAGGGATGTCCGAAATATCTATTGTTTCGCTTCTGCATGTTATGGCAGCGTATTCAAGGGCGTTTATGAGTTGACGGATATTGCCTGGCCATAAAAATGTCTCTATCGCTTCCATTGCCGCTGGACTCACATTCTGTATATTTTTTTGATTAGCAAAACTTATTTTCCTCAGAAAATGAGAGACGAGAATCGGGATATCTTCCTTTCGCTCTCTTAAGGCAGGGGCATTGATAGGTATGACATTTATGCGATAAAACAGGTCTTCCCTGAACCTGCCTGCGTCCATCAGGCAGCAGAGATCCTTATTTGTGGCGGTGATGAGCCTCACATTGACTTTTATGGGGCGGTTGTCACCTACTCGTTCCACCTCTCTCTCTTGCAGAACTCTCAGAAGTTTGACCTGCATAGATGCAGGCATATCCCCTATTTCGTCCAGAAAGAGGCTTCCTTTGTCAGCAGCCTCAAACCTACCCTGCCTGTCCTTCAAAGCTCCTGTGAAGGAGCCTTTCACATGGCCAAAGAGTTCGCTTTCAAGGAGGAACTCATTCAGAGCAGCGCAGTTGATTTTAACAAAGGGACCGTTCTGTCTCCTGCTTAACTTATATATGGCATGGGCAACGAGCTCTTTGCCTGTCCCACTCTCGCCGCATATAATGACCGGGGCCTCGCTCATGGCTGCGTTCTGTATTTGCTCATACAATCTCTGCATCATGGGACTTGTACCCAGTAGCCCCATAAATCCATATTCATGCTGAAGCTCGCTCTTTAGTTCCTCTAACTCCATTTCCTTCATATAGAGTGGAGTGATATCCGTCATAGCCTCTACTGCTCCGACGACATCGCCTTTATCGTTCTTTAATACCACTGCATTTTTCAAGAGATAGACCGTCCTGCCGTCTTTGCTTTTTATCCTGCACCTCTTTTTAGTGACACACCCTGTTTCGAATAGACTGCACTTTTTCTGCTTTCCTGATTCCGACGGAATAACACATGTATCAGTATCGAGGATTGTGCATTGCCTGCCGATGACCTCTTCCCTGCTATAGCCGGTAATCTCCTCCGCAGCCCTATTATAGAACAGGATATTCCCTTCACTGTCCACTACCATAAGCCCGTCTGTCATGGTCTGCAAGATGCTTTCTAAAAAATTGGGGTCCTTAGAAAATCTTTCCATAGCGTTAAAGTGTTAAATTACCCTTAACAAAAGATTAAAACAAAATTAACATCTCCGTCAATAACAAAAAATTACTTGCTAAAAGATTTTGCATTTCAAGCACTTATTATCTATGTGTCTATATATAAAATGAGGCACAACATTTGCTTTTGAAATTTAAAAATAAAGAGGAATGCCATTGGCATAACAATGATATAACACATTTAGGGAGGACTCTATGTTTGTAAAGAAAAAAATCAGCCTTTGGCTTATATTCCTTATAAGTCTGATATTTCTTGCTTCAGGCTATGCTATGGCTCAGGAAGGTCCTGCAGAGCAGGTAAGGGGAACAGTTAAAAGCATAGCAGAGACCATAAAGACCATATCCATTACCATAAAAGACAAAGGGGATATGCTTTTTAAATACTCGGACAAGACAAAACTTGTCAATATAATAAAGATTGATGATGTTAAACCTGGTGAGGCAGTCATCATAGATTATCAAAGATCAGGCAAAGACCTCCTGGCGACTGTCGTTACTCTCTCACTTGTAAAACTGCCGGAAGGTGTTTCTGAGATAAAGACCCCTGAACTTGTCGAACTCGTTAGAAAGGGAACCGATTCTGGAAAATATATGCTTGTAGATTGCCGCCCGTTCAAAAGATTTGAAGAGGGGCACATCCCGACAGCTATATCTATTCCAGTGGATGATTTTGAGAAAAAGGCATCGCTCCTTCCTGCTGATAAAAACACTTTAGTTATATTCTATTGCGGTGGACCTACCTGAACTATGAGCCCGAGATCTGCCGGTCTGGCAAGAAAAATGGGCTATACTAATGTGAAAGTTTATGTTGACGGAGAGCCGATGTGGAGACATGAAGGTTATTATACTGTTAACACTGCGGACTTTGTTAAAACAGGCAATGTAGTGATTATTGACCTCCGCTTTCCTGATATGGTTAGCAAAGGACACATTCCAAGAGCGGTCAATATCCCGGCTGAAAAACTCAAGGATGCTGAGGAAGGATTCCCATCCCAAAATGCTCCCATCATCTTTTATTCAGATAACTTAAAAGATATCGAGAATGCGGTAAAAACAGTGAGAGGGTGGGGATACAAGAGGGCTACTGTGTTTTTAGGGGGAGGGGCTGCATGGACTGCAAAAGGGTATAAGCTTCAGATTGGCCCGGCAGCTACAGAAATAAGATATACGAGGAAGCTTGAGCCGGGTGAGATCAGCATACCTGATTTTGAAAAGGCGCTTAAAACAGACATCATACACATAATTGATGTGAGGAGTCCGGAGGAATATGCTGGAGGTCATTTCCATGGAGCGATTAATGTCTCTCTTGATGACCTTCCCCTGAAGCTATCCGAGATACCGAGCGGCAAGTTTATAATTGTGCACTGCAAGACAGGAGTCAGGGGAGAGATGGCGTACAGCCTTCTAAAAGACAGAGGATTTGCTGTGAAATACCTGCGGGCAGCCTGTGTATGCACGCCAGACGGAAAGTATGAGATATGGGAAGAATAATCACTACCCGCATAGAAATTTTGCTTGACTTCGATGAGCAGTGGTGATATTCTAATAATAGAAGATGTTCTTTGAGATGATTTTCTTTATAGTATCTTGAAACTTGCTGAAAGGCGAAGAAGGAGCATAGGGCTTAAACTATAAGCCTTAATGCTTATTTATAAGATGCGATGAGGGAGTTGACTTTTTAGATTTTAAAATGCTAACCTAATATAGGTCTTTGAGACGTACATAATTCTTTTTCTCTGCAGTACCTTAAGGCTCAAGTGAGCTGAGGGAACAACAAGAGTTCGGGAGCCAGTAGTAAATGTAGTGATGCATGCCCCAAACGCCAAAGATTTGGAAGTGCGGGGAAGCCTAAGCATTTACGAAGGTGCCCACTTAGAAAAAAGCCTCTGCGAGCTCAAGCCAAAGGTACTACAGGGAATTTTGTTCTTTGAAACTATAGGTAGATTCTGTCAAAGAAGTTTGAGTTTTCAGGAAAACCATTGAGAGTTTGATCCTGGCTCAGAACGAACGCTGGCGGCGTGCTTAACACATGCAAGTCGGACGGGGTCATTTGGAAGTAGCAATACGGAAGGATGACTTAGTGGCGAACGGGTGAGTAACACGTAGTTAACCTACCCTTAAGAGGGGGACAACTGAGGGAAACTTCAGCTAATACCGCATAAGACCACGAACTGGGATGTTAGTGGTAAAAGCCCAATTTGAAAGAGTTGGGCACTTAGGGATGGGACTGCGGCCT
>JASEGS010000021.1 GCA_030017995.1 Thermodesulfovibrionales bacterium | reverse complement strand
ATCAATTCTAATCGGGGGCCGCTTCCTACTTCAACAACTCAAAGGGACATGCTCGACAAAGAAGACAGGGAGATAATAAGCGGGAAAATATACGCTGTATGGCTGCCAAATGAAGGAGCTGTTTTAAGAAGAATATTTACAGATATAGACAAAATAATATTAAAACCAGACAATCCCTCATTCCCTGTGATTCCAATACTGCCGGAAGATATAAAAAGGAAAACCCCTATCTTGGGGAGATTGAAATGGGTTATGCAATTGCTCTGAATCGCGTCATTTTATTATTCGTTTCTTCATAAGCCTGAAAGGGTAAGGCGCAAAAATTGCCGCTACAAACAAAATCCAGGCAATATCTGCAACAGCGCTTAACGGCAGCCCTGACGAAAAAGCCCTGCATATATTTACGAGATGATACAGGGGAGTAAAAAAGGCTATTTTTGATACAAGCGGCGGCAATGTATCCACCGGAAAAAATATCCCTGAAAAGAGAAACATAGGGGTCATAAAAAGGATATAAAAATAGTTAAATGAGTCTATACCGGGCACAATGGATGCAAATATCATGGATATTTCCGAAAAAATTAAGCCGCTGATAAAAAGAAGAGGGATAGCAAGAATAATTAAAGCTGAATCCACAAGACCAAACATAGAGATAACAAGTATTATTATTGAACCATAGAGCATGCTTTTTGTAGCGCCCCACATGAGTTCACCTGCCACAAGGTCATAAATACTGACAGGCGTGGCAAGTATGGCATCGAAGGTCTTCTGGTATGTCATCCTCACATAAGTGCCGTAGGTGCATTCATAAACAGCAGCGAACATGGAAGATGAAGCGATTATTCCAGGAGCAATGAAATTTATGTAAGGCACACCTTTAATTTCTTTCACAAAAGCGCCAAGACCCAGCCCAAGAGCAAGAAGATAAAGAACAGGTTCCACAAAATTTAAAGCTATGCTGGATTTATAAAGCTTGGTATAAACCGTGAAGTTTCTCTGCCAGACCCTGAATGCCCTTTTAAGGTTCAAGCGCCCTCCCTGTAAGTTTCAGATAGACATCTTCAAGATTGCCTCCATATGCAGACATTAGCTTCACCGGTGAATCAATGGTAATTATCTTGCCCAAATCCATGATTGCTACCCTGTCGCAAAGTCTCTCCGCCTCTTCCATGTAATGGGTCGTCAATATAAGAGTGGTATTCTTTGACTTTAAATGAATAAGTTTTTCCCATACAGTGCGCCTGCTGCGAGGGTCTAATCCTGTGGTTGGTTCATCGAGGATTAACAATTCCGGGGAATTTATCAATGACCGTGCAAGAACAAGTCTCCTCTTCATCCCTCCGGAGAGGTCTTTGATATTAACATCTGACTTTTCAATCAATTCTATAAAGTCCAGTAATTCCAAAGCGCGGCGTGAAGAGTCTTTTTTCGGGATATCAAAATATCTTGCGTAAACAACGAGGTTTTCAAAAGTGGTAAGGTCAGGGTCAAGATTATCATCCTGCGGCATTACCCCAATCCTGCTCTTTATAGCGCTTGGGTTTTCTGTAACATCCTCCCCAAATACCTTCACATCCCCTGATGCGGGAGGCATCATGCAATGGATTATCTTCATTACTGTTGTCTTGCCGGCTCCATTAGGGCCTAAAAAACCAAAACATTCACCCTGCTGTATTTCAAAATTCACATGATCAACAGCCCTCAGGGAGCCATAATCCTTTGTAAGTCCTTTTGCAACAACAATATTCATAGAATGTATGGATAATTGGGAGGTTTTAGATTAAAAGGCAGTATGAAGGCTATTCATATTTAAACCTTCAAAAGACAGGAATAGGCAGAGATATTAGTATGTTTTTTACGCCTATTCCTTTACTTTTTCCTGTTTTTTAATACTGCCTGAGCTGCTGCAAATCTCGCTATAGGCACTCTGTAAGGTGAGCAGCTCACATAGTTGAGCCCTATCTTGTGACAAAACTCTACTGATTTTGGTTCTCCCCCGTGCTCTCCGCATATCCCGAGCTTCAAGTCTTTCTTTACCTTTCTGCCCTTTTCAACGGCTATCTGCATGAATGCGCCGACTCCGCTCTGATCAATGGAGATGAACGGGTCTTCTTTGAGTATTCCGTTCTCTATGTAGACCGGCAGGAACCTTCCTGCATCGTCCCTCGAAAGTCCGTAGACAGTCTGGGTAAGATCATTGGTTCCGAAGGAATAAAAGTCAGCAACAGATGCTATTTCATCTGAAGTTACACATGCTCGCGGCAGTTCTATCATTGTGCCAACCGTATAAGGAACCTTTACTTTATATTCCTGTTGGACCCTGCCGGCAGTAGAAACAACAATGTCTCTCATCTTCTGCAATTCATTTACATGACCCACTAATGGAATCATTATTTCAGGGATCACTTTAACCTTTTCCTTTGCAAGCTCGCATGCAGCCTCCATGATCGCCTGTGCCTGCATTTCATATATCTCAGGATATGTAACGCCGAGACGGCATCCGCGGTGTCCGAGCATCGGGTTAAATTCGTGAAGTGAATTATTTTTAGCATTCAACCTGTCGAATGTAACTCCCATCTCATCGGCAAGTTCATGGAGCTCTTTATCTGTATGGGGCAAAAATTCATGAAGCGGCGGATCAAGAAGCCTTATCGTTACAGGCAGGGCTGCCATTGCTTTGAATATACCAACGAAGTCCTGTCTTTGGAAAGGCAGGAGTTTTGCAAGCGCCCTTTTCCTCTCCTCAACTGTATCCGAAAGTATCATCTCCCTTACGGCCTTTATTCTGTCATGGCCAAAGAACATATGCTCTGTCCTGCAAAGACCGATTCCTTCCGCTCCGAATGCCCTTGCTGTTGCAGCGTCTTCAGGCGTATCGGCATTAGTCCTGACCTTTAATGTCCTTATCTGGTCTGCCCACTTCATGAGTTCCTTATACCATGGATTATGGTCTGGGTCAGCGGGAAGGAGATCAAGTTTACCTTCATAAACACGGCCTTTTGTTCCGTTAAGAGTTATCCAGTCACCCTCTCTGAGAGTCCTGCCGTTTACATACATTTCTTTTTTATGAACATCCATATTGAGATTAGAACAACCGACTATGCAGCATTTGCCCCATCCCCTTGCAACAAGAGCTGCGTGGCTTGTCATTCCTCCTTTTGCAGTAAGGATCGCCTCTGCTGCATGCATACCATGGACATCCTCTGGAGATGTTTCATTTCTCACAAGGATAACCTTCTCTCCCATTTTTGCCCATGTCTCAGCATCATCCGCAGTGAATACTATTTTGCCAACAGCTCCGCCCGGACCTGCCGGAAGTCCCTTTGCAAGTTCTGTAGCCTTCTTTTCGGCAACAGGCGCAACGCTCGGATGCAAAAGCTCATCGAGCTGTTCTGGTTTTACCCTTAATATAGCTGTTTCTTTGCTTATTAGTTTTTCTTTTCCCATCTCGACAGCCATGCGGATTGCAGCCTGCCCATTCCTTTTCCCTACCCTTGTCTGGAGCATCCAGAGCCTTCCGTCCTCAATTGTAAACTCAATGTCCTGCATGTCTTCGTAATGCTTTTCAAGTTTTTTCTGAATCGCAAAAAGCTCTTTGTATAATTTAGGCATATTCTCTTCGAGCGACTGTAGATGCATTGTGTCCGGCGTCTTTCCTGCCTTATTGACCGGATTAGGGGTCCTGATGCCCGCGACAACATCCTCTCCCTGAGCATTAGGAAGCCATTCTCCAAAAAACATGTTTTCTCCGGTGGCTGGGTTGCGGGTGAATGCAACCCCTGTAGCTGAATTGTCCCCGGTATTTCCAAATACCATTGACTGCACATTTACAGCAGTTCCCCAGTCATCAGGAATCTTTTCTATCTTTCTATACGATACTGCGCGTTTGCCCATCCATGACTGAAACACTGCGCCTACTCCTCCCCAGAGCTGCTCCTGCGGCTCATCGGGGAATTCTTTGCCGAGAGTGTGTTTAATAATGACCTTAAATTCGTCGCAAAGTATCTTCAGGTCGTCCACAGTTAAATCTGTATCGCTTTTGTATCCTTTATCTTTTTTTATTGCATCCATTGCATGTTCAAGCTTCTGACGAATGCCCTGCCCTTCTTTAGTCTCTATTCCTGCAGCCTTTTCCATAACAACATCAGAATACATCATCATCAGGCGGCGGTATGCGTCATAAACAAAACGCGGGTTGCCCATCTTTTTTATAAGTCCGGGAATCGTCTTTGATGTAAGTCCTACGTTCAATACTGTCTCCATCATGCCCGGCATAGAACTTCTTGCGCCTGAACGGACAGATACAAGAAGTGGATTATTGGGGTCTCCGAATTTCTTGCCCATTATTTTTTCGACCCTTGACATAGCAGCATCAACCTGAGCATTCAACTCCTTCGGATACTTCTTGTTATTCTTATAATAAAGAGTGCATACATCAGTAGTTATGGTAAAGCCGGCAGGCACAGGGATGCCGAGGTTGACCATTTCTGCAAGATTTGCCCCCTTGCCTCCGAGCAGGTTCTTCATTTCAGCCTTGCCGTCAGCCTTGCCTGCTCCAAAGAAATAAACATATTTCTTTGGTTTTAAATATCTTGAAGATTTTGCAACTTTTGAAGGTTTTGAGGTCTTTTTCGCCTTTTTTACAGCATGTGCCATGGAATCCCTCCTAAATATAAAAATATGATTAATAGTCTATCTTATCTGACAAAAAAATTTCAATAAATCACAGCCCTTTCTTTTACGAGGAAATGTTAAAATATTTATAAATAAAAATATCTTATCTCAAAGGGGAATGTTTGTCAATTTTCAAGACTCTGACCAGCAAAATCACTATTGCAAGCATTGTAATGTTACTTCTGCTTGCTGCCTATCTTGTCTATGATTATACCTCTACACAGCATTTAAAAGGATCAGCAAAAATGATCAACCTTGCGGGCAGGGAAAGGATGATAATGAGGGCTATATCATACCGCTCCATGCATACGCTGGAACTGCCTGCATCACCAGAGAAAGAGGCATTAATAAAAGGAATAAAAGGTTTAATGGCAGAATATGAAGAAGCGCTTTATAGTCTGAAGCATGGGAATGAGAAGCTTAATTTGAAACCAATACCTGTTTATGATAAAAAATCCATCTCCCATCTCAACACATTGACCTCATTATGGTTTAATATCCAAAAACCGGAACTCAATTTAGTAATAGAAACCGCTCCCAATAAAAAAAAAATGAGTCCTGCAACAGATGTCACCAGGCTATCCGCGCAAATCTCCCGCAGATAGAGGCGCTCGTTAAAACCCTTGAAGATAGGCATGAAGCAGATATTAAGAAATTCGACACATTCAGGTTTTATATATTCGGATTCTTTTTTGTCTCCATCTGCCTGATTGTAATATTCTTGCGGCAGAGCATACTTAAACCGATCTTACAACTCAAAAACATGGCTAAAGCGATGGAGCAGTGGAACCTCGATACAAAAGTTGAAATAAAAAGCAGAGATGAAATAGGTGAACTGGGTGACAGTTTTAATAACATGGCAAGGTCTATCAGTATGCTCTTTGATGAAAATATAAAACATATGCGCGAGATGGATGTTCTAAACAAACTGTCATCAGCCCTGAGCAGTTCGTTGTCAGTTGATGAAGTTCTGAACATAGCAATAAATGAGATATTGAATTTTGAGATACTGAAGATAGAGAGAAAGGGCGCTATAATGCTGCTGGATGAACATGCAAAGACACTGAAATTAGGCGCACAGAAAGGACTTCCTGAAGGGCATCCATGTCTGAAAAATACCATGCTTTTGGGCGAATGCCTATGCGGCATAGCTGTTGAAACAAGCAAGACTGTAACATCTTATGACGCTTTTAAAGACATCAGGCATGTTGTGAACTATCCGGGGATGACAAACCATGGACATATAGTCCTTCCGCTCAAATCAAAGGACAATGTACTAGGAGCAATATGCCTTTATCTGCCTCCTGATGTTGAATTATCAAATGAAGAAATTAGGCTATATGAATTAATAGCTGACATTGTCTCTGTTTCCTTGCAAAATGCCCTTAACTACAACGAGCTTGAGAACCATGTTGAATCTCTACGCAACATAGAGAACGAACTGCGAAAAAATCAGGCGCGTCTTAGTAATGCCCAAAGGATTGCTCATCTCGGCAATTGGGACTGGGACATTGTAAAAAATGACCTATGGTGGTCAGACGAAATATATAGCATCTTCGGCCTGAGTAAAGATAAATTCGGTAAAACCTATGAGGCGTTCCTTAATTCAGTCCATCCGGAAGATCTGGAATTCGTAAAAACCTCTGTAAACAAAGCCTTATATGAGAAAATTCCTTACAGTATAGACCACCGCATTGTGCTTCCTAACGGCTCGGTGCGGCATGTCCATGAACAGGCTGAGGTATCTTTTGACAATTCTGGAAAGCCGATCTTCATGGCTGGGACAGTGCAGGATATGACAGATTATAAGAAATTAGAAGAACAACTCCTGCATTCCCAGAAGATACAGGCGATCGGGCAGCTCGCCGGCGGCGTAGCCCATGAATTTAACAATATCCTGACAATAATCAAGGGCTATGGAGATATTATGCTGATGGACATGGGCAATGAAAACCCCTCAAAGTTTCATCTAACGCAGATCATGAGAGCAGCAGAGAGGGCTGAACAACTAACACATGGGCTCCTTACATTCAGCAAAAAACAACTTGCCCTTCTTAAACCCATAAATATCAATAAGATACTAATAGGCATCGAGAAACTACTTTCAAAACTTATCAAAGAAAATATTAAGATAAAAACTATGCTTACAGATAAAGATTTAATAGTCGTGGCAAATGCAGGCCAGATTGAACAAATATTGCTGAACTTAGCCACCAATGCTCAGGATGCTATGCCAAAAGGCGGCATCTTGACTATTGTAACAGAGGTGGTAGATTTGAATGAAGAATTTATAAAAGCCCATGGGTTTGGTGAGTTAGGGAGATATGCCCTCATTTCTGTTGCTGATACAGGGTCTGGTTTTGACCAAAACATAAAAGAGAGAATATTTGAACCGTTCTTTACAACAAAAGGGATTAGTAAAGGCACAGGTCTTGGCCTTTCAATAGTCTATGGAATAGTAAAACAACATCAGGGCTATATCGATGTCCACAGTGAAGTAGGCAGAGGATCCATATTCAATATATATCTTCCTGTTACTACTGCAAAAGAAGACTACCCGGAAAAAATAAAACCTCTTGCTCTTGCAAAAGGCAAAGAAACAATACTGCTGGCAGAAGATGACGAGGATGTCAGAAATCTCTCAAAATCCATACTTGAAGGTTTCGGATATAAAGTCATAGAAGCAGTGGATGGGAAAGACGCAGTTAATAAGTTTAAAGATAATAAGGATAGCATTAACCTGCTCTTATTTGATGTAATAATGCCGGGGAAAAATGGAAAAGATGCATACGATGAAATAAAAAAACTGAAACCCGGCATAAAAATTATCTTTACCAGCGGATATACAGCGGATTTAATCCAGCAGAAACAGGATGGCGAAGAAAAACTGACCTTTATCCCCAAGCCTGTCTCGCCTCAAAAGCTCTTAAATACAATAAGAGAACTACTTGACGGTTGATTTTAACATCTATTTTAAATTAACCTAAAAGACAGATTTTGCAGTGGAGAGGTGTCCGAGAGGCTTAAGGGGCGCGACTGGAAATCGCGTGTGGGGTTAAACTCACCGAGGGTTCAAATCCCTCCCTCTCCGTTTTCTACAGTTAGGGGCTGGCCCTGCGCAGCAGGCAGGTGTGAACCCCGCCAGGTCCGGAAGGGAGCAACGGTAAGCATTTTGTCTGGGTGCCGCAGCAAGCCGGCCTCTTAAAGACAGAAATAAGCAAACAGTGGCCAGCCGCTGACTGTAGAAAAACACTGATCTAAAATGGGAATAACAGAGTGATTGCATTTAGGAGAATATAGAGAAGTGTCATACCTTGTTTTAGCAAGAAAGTGGAGACCACAGACCTTTGATGATTTAACAGGACAGGAAACCATTGGCCGCATATTAAAAACCGCCATTGCCAATAATAAAACGGCCCATGCATACATCTTTTCAGGACCAAGGGGTGTGGGCAAGACAACAGCCGCAAGAATATTGGCAAAGGCATTGAACTGTGATCATGGTCCGACTCCTGAGCCGTGCGGCAAATGTGCATCCTGCCTTAGCGTTTCAGCCGGCTCATCTATTGATGTCTCTGAAATAGACGGCGCATCTAACACAGGAGTTGACAATATAAGAGACCTCAGAGAAAGGGTGAGATATGCGCCTTCAGGAGGCAGATATAAAGTTTATATCATTGATGAAGCGCATATGCTTTCTACATCCGCATTTAATGCCTTGCTGAAAACCCTTGAAGAACCTCCAGCGCATGTAATTTTCGTGCTCGCCACAACAGAGCCTAAAAAGATACCGTCCACTGTGCTTTCGAGGTGTCAGCACCTGCCCTTTAAAAGAATATCAGCGCAGAAAATAAAAGAGAGGATAAAACTCATCTCCGATGCCGAGGGCATAAGGATCGCGGACTCAGCGCTGGAGATGATAGCAAGGGTTGCTGAAGGAAGCATGAGGGACTCTTTAACAATACTCGATCAGGTAGCCTCATTCTCTGAAGATATAACAGCATCAGAAATTAAAGACCTCCTCGGCATTGCGGATATAGAAACCCTTTATCAGCTCACTTCAGCAACGATAGAAGGAGGTGGCAATAAAATAATAAATATAATCTCTGAACTGATCAACTCAGGAACAGACATCCGGGCATTTACAAAAGACCTTTTACAATTCATCAGAAACCTATTGATCGCAAAAATAGTAACCAACACAGAAGGCATTCTGGATTTAAGCGAAGAAGAATACGCAGCAATAACCAGCCTCAAAGACAAAACAACCAAGGAGCACATAGCAATTGTCCTGTCTGAATTAATAAAGGCAGAACCTGTCATCAGAAGCGCTTTTTACCCCCGCATATCGCTTGAAATGACCCTCATAAGATTAAGTCTTCTGAGCCATTTCAAGTCAATAAACGAAGCTCTATCGATAGTTAGAAATCAGAAACCGGAAGTCAGAAACCAGAAGCCAGAAGCGCAAAGCATAGAGGTCAAGAAGCAAGTATCAAAAGACAAAAGACAAGATGAGAAACTGGAATCGCTAAGTGATATATGGAATGCTGCCCTTGAAAAGATAGACGGGATAAATCATCCCCTGTATTGTAAACTTAAAGAAGGCAGCCCTACTCTTTCGCATGGTGAAATAAAGATAGTGTTTAACGGAGGGTTATCAGTACATGCCGAATCTGTCAAAGAAAATCTGCCTTACATAAAAAAAATCATAAATGATATATCAAACACAGATATAAAAATAAAAATAGAGACCGTAAAAACAAAAAGTCTAAGCAAAAAAGATCTCATAGAAGAAGCAAAGAATAACCCTGTAATAAAAGAAGCTCTGGAACTTTTTGAAGGCAGAATAGAAAACGTAATACCGGTTAAAAGCAGTGACCAGTGATCTATATTCACTGATTGTTATTCATTAGAGGCTGTTCAAAAATAAATGCTTTTTTGTCATTCCCGCGAAAGCGGGAATCCAGAAGTCTTTGAAAATACTGGATTCCCCGATCAAGTCGGGGAATGACAGACTGCGGTAAGCTGAAAATGAGCATCCTTGCAGAACCTTGATTTTCAAGGCTTAGCGAGTTATTGAACAGGCTCCATTAAATTAGGAGGGAATAATGTCCAAAAAAATGCTGGGTGATATTATGCGTGAGGCTCAAAAGCTTCAGACAGAAATGCAAAAGATGCAGGATGAGGCAAAGACAAAAACTGTTGAGGCCAGCTCCGGAGGAGGCATGGTTACAGTTGTAGCAAACGGTGCAAACGAATTGGTTTCAATAAAGATAGAAAAGGACGTGGTAAACCCTGATGATGTGGAGATGCTCCAGGATCTGATTATCGCTGCTGCAAATGAGGCATTGAGAAGGGCGCAGCAGATGGTCAATGAGGAGATGTCAAAATTAACAATGGGGCTTCCGGGAATGGGCGGACTGGGAAATCTTTTTAAATAATCTGACATCATGGCGCAGGGTATAATTGAAAACCTTATAACGCAGCTCACAAAGCTTCCGGGCATTGGAAGGAAGACTGCACAAAGGCTTGCATTTTTTATACTCACAATGCAGACAGAAGACGCAAAAGCTATAGCAGAATCAATAGTTGATGTCAAAGACAAGGCGAGATTTTGTTCAATCTGCTTTAATATCACAGATAAAGACCCCTGTAATATATGCAGCGACTCCTCAAGAGACAAAAGCAGGATATGCGTTGTGGAGGAACCGAGCAATATAATTGCTGTTGAAAGAACAAGAATCTTTGACGGCACTTATCATGTATTGTTAGGCGCCCTCTCCCCCCTTGACGGCGTAACCCCTGACAGACTCAAGATAACTGAACTTGTAAACCGCTTACAGTTGAACAATGTCAGTGAGGTTATTTTGGCCACAAACCCGAACACAAAGGGTGAGATGACAGCCCGGTATATAACAGAAATCATCAAGCCATTCAATGTAAGGGTTACGAGAATTGCCTACGGACTTCCAATCGGAAGTGACATAGAATTTGCAGATGAAGTAACACTATCCAAAGCTCTTGAGGGAAGAAGGGAATTATGATGCAAGCGCCTCCCTCGTCATCCGCTCTGCTGTATCAAATACAGCCTTCTTGCCCTCTTCTGTCCTTGCCTCTATATAAAACCTCACCTTTGGTTCTGTGCCTGATGGTCTTATCATAAGCCATGAACCGTCATCAAACACCAGCTTTGTGCCGTCTACGGTTATCACACTTTTAACAATTCTCTCATCTCCGCCTACGTTGACCGCAGTCCCCTTTTTACAGTTTTCCTGAATAACAGAAAGCTTCTTCAATAGAGGCTCACCCACAAGATTTTTGTCTACAGTTATTCCTGAACGGTCAGGATAATAATAACCGAACTCGTCCATCAAATCTTTGAGATATTCGCTAAGATTTTTGCCTATAGCTGCCATCGTCTCTATTGATAGAAGCAGGCCGAATAATGCATCCTTTTCAAGCGTATGGTTATAGCCTGATATGCCATCTGACTCTTCAAAGGCAACTATTGCCCTTTCAGCAGATGTCTTTAGCATATATGGTCTGAAATTTTTAAATCCGACTTTCGTCTCTCTGACAGGGATACTTAGCTTCTCTGCAACAGCATTTACAAAATTGCTTGTGCCCACTGATTTTGCCGCAACTCCTTTAATGCCCTTATGCACATGCAGAAAATGCAACGCCATTGCGCCGAAATAGTTCATAGGTATCTGCATGTTCTCATCTGCAAATCTTATACGGTCACCGTCAGGGTCCATAATAACACCGAGTTTAAACCGCGCCCTATTTCCCTTTAAAACCTTCATTACCCCTTCCATATTCTTTTCAGACGGCTCAGGCGCCACGCCCCCAAAGAGATAATCGTCACCAGTCCTCAGATATTTTATCTTCAGGCTCTCTCCGATGATTCTCTGAACTTTACCTCGTGTCGCTCCATAAACATTGTCAATGCAAATAATGCAGTCTTCTTTCTCTATAAATTGCTTAATCTTTTCAATGTCCAGTGTTCTTCTCTGTTTTATATATTTGACATACAGCTCCATAAAATCTATTTTTTCTATATTGGCAGGCTCCATGCCTTGAAGCACAGGAGATTTCTCCATCATCCTATTCGCTATCTCCTCTATCTTTAAAGTGATCTCTGCGCCGGCAGGTCCGCCATCTGATGGGTTGAATTTAAAGCCTGCATAGTTTGCAGGATTATGAGACGGTGTAAGGTTTATTGAACATGCGGCATTCAGCATCTCTATGCCTGCTGAAAATTCAGGTGTGATAGCCTCGCCTGCATACCATGTCTTTATCCCTTCTCTCTGGAGGATCCCAATCACATCCATTGCGAAGTCCGGGCCAAGAAACCTGTTGTCGTGGCCCACAATTATTCCACGCTTTTTAATCTCCTCAAAATCTGATACACCCATTGCCTGCGTGAATGAAGAGTCGTTGCTTTTGAAGGCTTCCACAATTGCTGATGTGACTATACGCACATTATTAAATGTGAAATCCGTCCCTATTTCTCCCCTCCAGCCTGATGTGCCGAATACTACCTTTGCAGGAGATGTGTTTCCCCTCGCAAACTTTTCTATAACAGGCAGCAATTCATTGCCTTTTGAAATGTCAGACATTATTGCCTTCCAGCAGGCTGAGGCGTTTTCAAATGGTTGAGCCATTAATCCCTCCTTCTCTCACTTCCCAAAAAAGAAAATAACGATCTCTATCATTATCAATATTACTATTGCAAGCTCCAACAGTTCAATTCGCTTATTCGCAATCTCCCTGTAGAGCATATCATAAACATTGGACGCTATATCCAATTTCTTCTTTATGCCCCCTTCCCATTCCTTAACCCTGAATAGTCTCAAGGCAGCCATATAAATCTTTGCATAATAAACATCCTCTGTAACTTTTAACGAGGTGTCTATCTTCTCTGTTATGTCAGTCAATTCCGTAATAGTCTTCATAACCTTTGCAGCAAGCCTTTCGTATTTCTTAATCTTCCATATGGAAAGGGCGCCCTTAGCAGAGATACTCTCATATATGTAATCCAGTTCCCTGTCCACAATATGGTCATAATATCTGAGTTCAAGGAGTTGTGCATTTGCAAACTCAAGAATGTCCGGTATTTCCATACTCCCGGACGGCTCAATGATAAAGGCGTTGTCCCAGTTCAATACAACTCCATCGTTTTTATAATAGGAGAATCTCCATGATATAAGTTCGTCCTTAATACGGCTATCCAATGGCTTTTCCTCATAAAACATAAGCGAAGCAATATCATAATTATTAATGAACTCGTCTGCACTTATCTCCGGATGAAATGACTCTATGAAAAAAATAGTATAGTCCTCTTCAAAGCGGCTAACATTAAGGCCTGACAGGGAATCCTTCAGGATTGAAATTACCTGATTGAGTTGATCTCTGCATTCATTATCGATATCTTCGTTATCTTCCAGATACAGAGCCAATCCTTCAAAGGATGGAAAATCAATATCCATCACAGGGATCTCAAGGATTACACTTACTACTCCGTAGTCATAGGCCTTACTGTAAACATTGACATCAAACTTCCTGCCGCTGATTTCCTTTTCGACTCCCTTCAACTGAAATAAGACAGGCGGGTTTGCAAACTCGAATGCCTTGCTGAAAGGCTTTCTCTCTATCCTGAGCCTCTTGGCCTCTTTCTTGAGTTTCTCTTCTACCTTCAGAAGGTCGATCTCATATGCTGCATCGTAAAGTCTGTAGATGAGGATCTTGCCAGATTTTATTATGGGAATGTTATTCATAGCTACAAAAATATTATCATAATCCGTAAAATTAATACAGATGAATTGACAGCGTCAAACCATATTGATATATTTTTCAAGTGACGATATGAAAAATTTTTCTATACTGCTTCTTTTGCTGCTATTTCCATCCATATCCATTGCCGATATGATCATCGGCGGCGAGGTTGTTTATCATATAGTCAAGGGAGACAACCTTGAGCTCATAGGCGCTAAATTCGGGGTAACCCCTAAAAACATAATCAAAGATAATAACCTGAATATAAAAAAGTTCCTTCGGATAGGGCAGGAAATTAAAATAAATAACAGGAAGATAGTCCCTATGACTGTTGACAATGGCATAATAGTCAACATTCCGGACAGGATGCTTTATTTCTTCAAGGACAGCAGAATCGATATGGCATTCCCGGTCGGGCTTGGGATGCCTTCATGGAGGGGGATGATACAATGGAGAACACCTACGGGATATTTCAAAATTACGGCCAAGCGTAAAGATCCCATATGGCATGTGCCTGAATCAATGCAGTGGAAGATGATGATGGAGGGCAAGCCTGTTAAAACTATCGTGCCACCCGGCCCTGACAACCCTCTGGGAAGATATGCCTTAGACACATCCATACCCGGAATTGTTATCCATGAAACCATATGTCCCACATCTGTTTATCAATTCAGGAGCCATGGATGTATCAGGGTCCTGCCAGAAAATATAGAAACCTTTTTTGAAAGGGTTGAGATAAATACCCCTGGCGAGATAATATATAAAACAGTTAAAATTGCGGCAACAGAAGGAGGAAGGATATTCCTCGAAGTCCACAAGGATATTTATGGCAAGGCAGATCTTGGCGATGAAGCAAGAATGCTCATGCAGCGGGCAGGAATTGAGGACAGAGTTAACTGGCAGAAGGTCGATAGAGCAATTAAAGAAAAATCTGGCATAGCGGAGGATGTTACATTATGATTTCGAGAAGGAGCTTTTTAAAGGTCTTGGCAGCGGGTGCAGCAGTTTATCCCTTTAAGAATGCTATGGCAGCCAAGAAAAATGAAAAAATACTCAACTTGCATAATACCCATACAGGCGAGAACCTTGAAATAAAATATTGCATATCGGGCGCTTATGACCATGAGGCGCTGAACGAGATAAACTATTTCCTAAGGTGCCATTATGCCAACGAAATAAAAACCCTGGATGTGAAGCTGTTAGACTTGCTCTCTGAAATACAGAATATCGCTGGCAAAGATAAACAGGCGCAGATAATATCAGGCTATCGTTCTGTGGCATACAACGAATATCTGAGAGGCATCGGCAAAGGGGTTAGTAAAAACAGCCTTCACCTGCAGGGACTCGCCATAGACTTTACAATATCAGGAGTCAGCAATCATGAGCTTTTTCGCATTGCAAAATCCTTTGCTGCCGGCGGAGTGGGGCTCTACCCTGAATTTGTGCATATAGATACAGGACGCATAAGGTATTGGTAAACTATCGCACTGAATTATATGTGGCTATCTTTCCTCCCCATTCTGCTGCCTTCTGCAATATTTCATCCTCATCACCTGTAACAAGTCTTCCTGCATTAATAATTAGCTTGCCATTCACCATTACTGTTTCCACATCAGATGCCATTGCTGAATAAACTATTTGCGAGTATATGTCATATATGGGCTGAAGATGAGGTTTCCTTAGGTCAATTGTTATAAGATCTGCCATCTTGTCCTTCTCTATGCTCCCGATGCTGCCGCCGAGTCCTAATGCCTCAGCACCCCATCTCGTTGCCATGGTAAGCGCTGTCTTTGAGTCAAGAACCGTCGGATTATTTGCAAGCGTTTTATGAACCTTTGCAGTAGTGGCCATTTCGCTCATGATATTCAGATCATTGTTACTTGCAGCTCCATCTGTACCAAAAGTAACCTTTATCCCTGCCATTAGCATCGTAACAACAGGGGCAAATCCAGAAGCTAATTTCAAATTGCTCTCCATACAGTGGGAGACATTAACCTTTCTTTTTGCAAGCAATTCAATCTCATTGTCCTCAAGCCAGATACAATGCGCAGCCAAAACCCCTTCATTCAGAAATCCAATGGCCTCAAGGTGCTCAACAGGTCTTCTCCTGTATCTAACCATAATCTCACCAACCTCCCACTCGGTCTCAGAAAGATGGATATGCAGAGGAAGATCGAATTTTTCAGCCATTATCTTTGACCTCATTAGAGTCTCGGGACTGCATGTGTATACAGCATGTGGGGCAATACATGGGGTAATCAGTTCATCCCCTTTCCAGTTTTTTAGAAATCTTTCGGCATTTTCAAAATACTCATCCGTTGTCTTTGCAGAGGCAGTGGGAAAATCAAGGATTCCAACACCAAGGACAGCCCTCATGCCTATTTTTTTTGCTGCTGCAGCCGCACTATCTCCGAAAAAATACATATCATTGTAAGTCGTAACTCCGCCTTTGAGCATCTCAAGGCATGCAAGTTCAGTGGCATCATAGACAAAATCAGGACTGAGCCATCTGTTCTCAGCCGGCCATATGTGCTTTTCAAGCCATTCTGTTAGAGGTAAGTCATCAGCAAGCCCCCTGAAATATACCATTGCAGCATGTGTATGCGTGTTGATCAGCCCCGGCAGCACTGCCCTATTCTTGCCTTCAATAATTTTTTCAGAAGAATATTTTTTAAAAATATTTTCAGAAATATCTGTATCGACGATTTTTGTATCCTTGACGGCAACAGCGCCGTCTCTAATCAAATCCATCTTCTCATTCATCGTGAGAATATAATCGCCGCAGATAATGTAATCAACAGGCTGCATTAAACCTCCTAATTTTTAATTTCCGAACTCTATGATATCTTTTTCGACTTGAGAATAGATTTTATCGATATCGCTTTGTATCTTTATCGTCTTTTCAATTACTGTTACAACCCTCAAGTAATGTTTTATATCCTCCAACGATAAGACTCTCTCTTTTCGGTCCTTCAGCCATTTCTCACATACCTGATAGCCTCCTATCTGATATTCCCAAACTTCAGGTGAAATGCCTTCAAAATACTGGTCTTTGTTTATGTAAAGCCTTCCTTGCTCATACTTTAGTTTCTCAACTCTATTGTCACCCTTGCCCTGAAATCTGGCAACAGGCTTGTCAGGTTCTGAAGATTTAAGGAGATGCAGTTCAACAAGCTTTTCGCCATAACCGCCCATCTTTTTGAAGAGCTTGTAATCATTTGTGAAAGGAACTCTCGGAAAATCTATCTTTAAAAACTCCGCGTATTTTGTGCGGTAAATGTCCGAATAAAGAACAGCATAAATGTAATAGAAGATTTCTTCGGGTGAGGGCGTTTTCTTGAACTCTCTTGTCAGCTTTTCAATTAATTCAGGAGAAAGGTTCGGCCTTTTAACCCCATATTCTGCTTCCGGCTCGAAGAGCATCATCATACTGCTTAGAGATTTCTTTTTGGGTTTGTCTTTTTGCAAGTATAGATAAAGGGGAAAGTGATAGTTTGTGGTTTTTGTAGAGAGGCAGCCATGTTCAGAAATCAGGGTAGTCGCAAGAAAATGAGCATATGGAATATCGAGTTCTTCACGTCTATGTGTTATCAAAGCTAAATTCTCATGTAACATATGTTGCATGACCTCTTTACGTGATCGCTCGATTATAATATCGTGATAAAAAATCCACTTTATGTCAAAGGGCCGATAAAGAATTTTTGTTATAGCCCGCTCCCAGTCTTCATCTTTAATAATTGTTTCTCTGGTATCTTTTAGTTTCCAGTTAGATTTGTCTTTCAGATTATATGTCTGTCTGATAATTTCATCAGGCATTCTTTTGTCCCTGAATTGCATTATTCTTCTTTTTAGAGCAGCCCTGTCACGATCGATAACAAAATCATCTCTTGATGTTACTATTCCAACGCTGTTTACAGGAAAAATATCGGTTATTTTGGGATATGTTTCATACTGCTTTAAAAGCCCTTCATCTCTCGGTATAAAAAGATAAAATTCAGATCTCGGCTTGATTGTTTTCCACTTAGTTGTTTTAACAGCGTGTTTATTGAGCCAATTGTATTTATCTTCTCTTATGCCCCAGAGTTCAGAATGTGAAATCTTCTTCTTTACGTTCTTTCTCTTAATGAACAGAGCGATAGCAACACCCTGCTGGATGTCAAAAACGTTCTCATCCTTAGAACCATCAGGACATTTTTCTTTCTTAAGGCTGTTGCCGTGAAGGTCAAGCAAATAAATCTCGTCAAAGCTCTGCATTAAAGACTGGCGCATTCCTCTGAAGGTCGGATTATCAAGATAACTGTGATTTGTTATAAATCCCAAAACCCCTTCTCCTGCTTGATCTATTTTCCATTGGGCAAAGCGAATAAACTTTACATAGTCATCCTGAAGCCATTTTGGATTCTTCTCGCCAAGTGGTTTGCCATCAACCTGAAAATAAGCCTTGATCTCTCTTGTTATCCATTCTCCAACATTAGATGAATGTCCTGAATACGGAGGATTGCCGAGGATAACTAAAATAGGCTGTTCTTTCTTCACCTTCCCTGCCAGATGTGATTCTTCGGAGAGCGAAGCCATGCCAGGCAACTCTGTCTGGGCAAGTTCCTCCATTTCGAGAGTATTTGTCAGATAAAGCTTGAATCTGTCATCCTCATGGAGCCTATAGCCAAGCTCTTCCAGCAGGAATGACATCTTCAAATGTCCTACGGCATAAGGCGCCATCATCAGTTCAAAGGCATAGAAATTTTTTAGCACATGCTCCTTGATGAAATTGTCTTTTGCTCCTTCACCGTATTTGGATGTGAATTCATCAACTGCCAGTTTTGCAGCCTCTGCCAAAAATGTAAGCGTTCCCGCCGCAGGGTCTAATACCGTTACAGAAGGATTCGCAAAGCCATCGTCTTTATTGAAATGCTCTTTCAGGATGTTATGCAAAGAGCGGACGATGTAAGAGACGACAGGTTCCGGCGTATAATAGACGCCCCTTTTCTCTCTGGTCTTGGGATCGTATTCTGCAAGAAAGGTTTCGTAGAAATGGACTATGGGATCTTTGCCTTTATGCTGATGAAAATATGTATCGAGCAGTTTATAGGCATCTGTAACAGCCAAGACCTCCGAAATATCGTCAACAATCCATTCCATCTGCTTTGGCAAGTCTCCAAGGGAAATAAATTTAAAGACATCTCTCAAAATTCCAATAGTTTGTGGAATATTATCATAGGCAAGTTTTCTATTAAACCCGTTCTGAGAGCGTGTGCGGGCTGCAAAAAGACCGTATGTAATGGTCTGCGAGTAAAGGTCTGCAAAATCTTCCTTTAAAAGTCCGCTTATGAGATAAGTCCTGAACGCCTCATAGAATCCGAATATATGCCCCTTCTTTGCCTTTTCCTCTTCTTTTAATTCCTGAGCTATAACCTCATCTCTTAAGAACCGTGTTCTCTTTGCAAGCTCGACAGCAAGGTTTTTGGCATCATAAACCTTCGGTAGAGAGAAAGAAAAAAACTTCGCCAATAGATTCAGGAAATCACCTTCTTTTTCTACAGGCGGAACAGTTTTTAGTTTATGCACCACATAAGGCCTGCCGATAAGGACTTTATCTATGAGCACGCCATTGCGGTAAAGTCTGAATTCAAAGAAATTAGTAAGTATAAGATTCGGGAATGTATGCAGATAGCGTTTTAACTGATTGGAATGCTCTATGGTGTCTAAATTTTCAACAGTTGGGGCTTTTGCTTCAATATAGCCAATTATATGCTGTTTCCCATCCCAAACCCTGAAGTCGGGATTTCCAGCCTCGGTCTTTTTGGGAAGTGTTGTTATGTGGACATTTTTTTTACCAGATGATTCGGAATACTCTTTTAAAAGGTCTTCAAGAATGGAATAATAGCTTTCTTCTCTCGCGTCTCCACGATTTGCAGCGCTGGTTATATTTTTCAAATATGTCTTAAGCATTTAAGCCTGTAAGATTATATCACACTATGTATACAACGCCATTAAGGTAAAAACAAAGACTGCAATGCTTATATACCCATTCATATTGAAAAAAGCCATGTTCAGTTTGCTCAAGTCATCGTGCTTTACAAGAGAATGTTCATATATCAGCAATCCTGCAACAATAAACATGCCTATCCAGTAAGCAGTGCTTAAGTGAAAAAGCATGCCGGTTACAACCAGCAAAGACCACGTGATAAGATGAAAGACTCTGGAGAATATCAATGCCTTTTTGATTCCGAACCTCTGCGGGATGGAATGGAGCCCGTATTTCTTGTCGAACTCTATATCCTGAAGCGCATAAAGCACATCAAAGCCCGCGAGCCAGAATACAACCGCAATAGCCAATGGCATTATCTCCAGATCAAATGTCCCCCTGATTGCAATCCATGCTCCGAGCGGAGATGCAGAGATAGCAATGCCCAAAACGAAATGAGATAACCATGTAAATCTTTTTGTATATGAATAGAAGGCTAAAACGAAAATTGCCAGCGGAGAGAGTTTCAAACAAAGGGGATTGAGTTTATATGCAGCAAACACCAATGCTGCAAATGCAATCAATGTGAAAACCACAGCATCACTAACATTTATCTTGCCGGACGGGATCTCTCTGGTTGCTGTGCGCGGATTCGCAGCGTCTATTTTTCTGTCGACTATCCTGTTCATTCCCATAGCTCCTGAGCGTGCTCCAACCATTGCAATCGCAATCCAGAATATCTGCCTTAAAGATGGAATGCCCGATGCAGCCAGTGCAGCGCCTGTAAAAGCAAATGGAAGCGCAAAGACAGAATGGGAAATTTTTATCATCTTCAGGTAAAGAAACGCCTTATTTGTCGCTGTTTCCATGGGTTTATAATAACATACTTGTCAAACACGGCAAAATTATGCTTAATTAATCCTAATGTAAGTTTTATTTTTATTAAATCATTTTTCTTGACAAGTACTAAAAACTATGTTAAGAAAATCAAATCTGCAGTTTATAAACAAAATAAAAAGGAGGATTTTATGAATCCGGAAGACATCAAGTATCACAAAGAACACACATGGGTCAGGGTATCAGGCAAGAAAGTCACAGTAGGAATAACCGACTACGCACAGGATGCGCTGGGGGATATAGTATACATTGACCTGCCTGAAGCTGATACGACTGTAGAGGCAAATACCGAGATGTCAGAGATTGAATCAACAAAAGCCACATCAGCAGTTATCGCCCCTGTAGGCGGCACTATTATCGAGGTTAATGATAAGCTCTCAGACTCCCCTGAGATAATAAATGAAGATCCTTACGGCAAGGGATGGATTGCGGTAATAGCAATGGAAGACACATCAGAAGTGGACGACCTCATGGATGCAGATGACTATGAAAAATACATAGAAGAGGAAGCGAAATGAGACTGACAATAATTGGAGCAGGACCGGGTGGATATGTTGCTGCCCTTAAGGCTGCGCAACTTGGCGCACAGGTAACAGTTATAGAGGACACCGAGGTTGGAGGCACTTGTCTGAACAGGGGATGCATCCCTACAAAGGCGCTCGTGGCATCCGCAGAGGCTTTGCACAAGGCGAAGAACCTCGAAGAATATGGCATAGAAATCTCAGGAGATATTATCCCTAATATCTCCAAGATAATGGAGAGAAAGAACAAGGTCGTTTCAACTCAGGTAAAGGGCATCCGTTCGCTCTTCAAAAGCTGGGGAGTAAACCTTGTAGAAGGAAGGGGAATGCTCCTCACACCTGAAAAAATAGAAGTTCAGAAAAAAGACAACACGACAGAAATAATAGAGACGGACAAGATAATAATAGCTACAGGATCAAGGCCTGCGCAGATCCCTATATTTCCATTCGACGGAGAGCATATCTTATCCAGCGACGACGCTCTGAACATAAAAGCAATTCCTAAAAGTTTGATAATCATAGGCGCGGGCGTGATAGGCTGCGAATTCGCATGCATATTCAAGGAGCTCGGCACAGAAGTTACAATGGTAGAGATGATGCCGAGGGCTGTCTCCACAGAAGACCCGGAGATATCCGAAGTCCTCGAAAAAGAGCTAAAGAAGAAAAAAATCAAGCTCATGACCGGAGTAAAAGTGGACAGGGCAGAAGGCAAACATGACGGCATCCATGTTTATCTTGCGGACGGAAAAGAGCTTGTTGCGGAAAAACTCCTCGTCTCCATAGGAAGGACTCTCAATACCGACAGCATTGGCCTTGAGGCATTGGGCATCAAAAAGGGCAATAGAGGAGAGATAACAGTCAATGAAAAAATGGAGACTAATATCGGAGGGATATACGCCATAGGCGATGTTACAGGAGGAATACTCCTCGCTCATACAGCCTCAACCCAAGGCATCGTTGCTGCCTCAAATGCCTGCGGCAAAGAAAAAACATATGACTCCTCGGTCGTGCCTGCTGCGATATTCACATCCCCTGAAATCGGCTCTGTAGGCTTGAGAGAGCATCAGGCAGAGGAAAAGATAAAGACTGGAAAATTTCAGTTCAGGGCATTGGGCAAAGCTCATGCAATGGGAGAAATTTCAGGAATGATTAAGATTGTCGTAGATGCTGATACAGATAAAGTATTAGGCGTTCACATAATCGGGCCTCATGCATCAGACCTTGTGCATGAAGGAGCCTTGGCAATAAAGGCAGGACTTACAGTAAAACAGGTAGCCGATACAATCCACGCTCATCCAACCCTCGCAGAAGGGATTATGGAGGCTATGGAGGACGTGCACGGCGAGGCGATTCATTCACCAAAGAAATAGCAGCCGTTCACCCATTATAATAAGAACATATGGCAGGCAGGTGAATGCCTTTATACGACACCTTATAAAGAAAAACCTTTACGGATTGAACAGTAATAAATTAGAATTAAATAGAAAAAGGCATGACGTATGGATAATAAGACTTTGTCGATTATAAAGGCATGAATCTGCCTGCCATATGTTAGCTGAATGATTATACAGGAGGAAAGCATGGGTGAAATTTTCGACATATACGCAAGAGAGGTTATAGACTCCAGAGGGAATCCAACAGTAGAAGTGGATGTAATCCTTGACAGCGGAGCAATAGGCAGGGCGATCGTGCCTTCAGGCGCATCAACAGGCGAGCGCGAGGCGCTTGAGCTGAGAGACGGCAATAAAAAGAGATTTCACGGCAAAGGTGTGCTTACTGCTATTAAAAATGTAATGGAGGAGATAGCCCCAAGACTGCGAGGGCTGAATTCCGAAGATCAGGTTCTTATAGACAATGCAATGATCGAGCTTGACGGCACGGATAACAAGCGCAAATTCGGCGCAAACGCAATCCTCGGCGTTTCAATGGCCGTATGCCATGCGACTGCGAATGAAATGGGAATGCCCCTTTACAGATACATAGGCGGATGCAACGCAAAAGAGCTGCCTGTGCCGATGATGAACATAATAAACGGCGGAGCGCATGCTGACAATAATCTGGACTTTCAGGAATTCATGATAATGCCGGTAGGCTTGAAAGACTTTTCATCCGCCTTGAGGGCAGGCACCGAGGTCTTTCATTCGCTGAAATCAATACTAAAAAAGAAAGGCCTGAATACAGCGGTCGGGGACGAAGGCGGGTTTGCTCCCAACCTTCAGACAAATGAAGAGGCCATCTCGATAATTATGCAGGCAATCTCAGACAGCGGATACAAGCCCGGCAAGGATGTATGCCTCGCTCTCGATGTGGCGTCTTCCGAGTTTTATGAAAAAGGAAAATACAACTTCGAAGGCAAAAAGGTATCATCCTCTGACATGGTGGATTACTATGAAAAGATAACGAAAAAATATCCCATTCTTTCCATAGAAGACGGCGCTTCGGAAAACGACTGGGATGGATGGAAACTGCTCACCGATAGAATCGGCAAAAAGGTTCAGCTTGTTGGAGACGACCTGTTCGTTACGAACACGAAGATATTAAAGAAAGGCATAGAAAAAGGGATCGCTAATTCCATATTGATCAAGCTCAATCAGATAGGCACAGTAACAGAAACCCTCGACGCCATTGAGATGGCAAAACGCGCAGGTTACACTGCCGTTATCTCACACAGGTCGGGAGAGACCGAGGACACTACAATAGCGGACTTAGCAGTAGCATGCAATGCCGGATTCATAAAGACAGGCTCTCTTTCAAGAAGCGAGAGAATTGCTAAATACAACAGGCTCCTGAGAATAGAGGAGGAGCTTGGAGAATCTGCACTCTTTAAAGGAAGAAAAGCATTTTATAACATAAGATAGTCAAAATATCCTTTTTGCCTCTTGACAACAAACGCTCTCTTTCAGATAATTAAAGCATGAGGAGCAGAACACAAAAAGGCAATCTGAGACAACAGGTCACCACTGAAAGACGAAAACGCAATATAATATTCTTCACAATAATTACCCTTGCCTTGTTATATATAAGCGCAAACCTGCTTTTAAGCGAAACAGGCATATTCAAATACCTGCATCTTAAAAAAACAAACAGCGGGCTGAAATCTGAGGTAAAAAATATGGAGAAAGAAAACAAGATGTTAAACGCCTATATAAATGCCTTAAAAGAAGACCCTTTTTATATAGAAAAACATGCGCGGGAAGAATATGGATTAGCAAGGCCTGATGAATATATCTTTCAGTTCCAGAACTATAACAAAAATTAGCTCATAGCTTATGGCTGATAGCTCATAGCAAAAATAATCCCGCAAACTATGAGCTATGAACTATGAGCTATCCGCTTTATATCGCATTCCTTTGGCATATGCATCAGCCATATTACAAAGACCCTTTTACAGGCACTTACAGACTGCCATGGGTAAGGCTGCACGGAACAAAAGATTACCTTGACATGGTCAGGATCCTTAAAGAGTTTCCGCAAATAAAGCAGACATTTAACCTCGTCCCCTCCTTGCTGGAACAATTAAAGGATTATACAGAAAATAAAGCCACTGACAGATATTTGGATTTGACCTTAAAAAGACCGGCAGATCTCACAGAGCAGGAACGTTTGTTCATCATAGAAAATTTCTTCATGGCAAACTGGGATAATATGATAAAACCATTCCCAAGATATTATGAACTGCTCATGAAAAGAGGCTTCAGAGTTACAAAAGGAGACATCGGCAGGATTGCGAGGCGTTTCACAGATCACGACATCTTAGATCTACAGGTGCTCTTCAATCTAAGCTGGATTGACCCGATGTTCAGAAATGATGACCGGTTTCTTAAAGAACTTGCACAGAAAGGAAAAGGTTTTACAGAGGAGGAAAAGGGATTACTACTAAAAAAACAATTAGAACTGTTGAATGCCATAATACCTGAATACAGGGAAATGGCTGAATCAGGGCAGATAGAGCTATCCGTGACACCCTTTTACCACCCCATATTGCCGCTTTTATGGGATACAAATACTGCAAGAGCTGCCATGCCAGATGTAAGATTGCCCAAAAGAAGGTTTTCTTATCCGGAAGATGCAATTAAGCAAATTAGGACAGCAATAGAATATTTTAAAAACATATTTGGCTATAAGCCTGCAGGCATGTGGCCATCAGAGGGCTCTGTAAGCGAAGATGTCATAAAGGCAATAGGCGCTGAGGGGATTCAGTGGATAGCAACGGATGAAGAGGTTTTATCAAGGTCGTTACAAAGGCCTCTACGGAGTTCTGAAGGTTTTCTGCTGGATGCCGATAGTCTATACAGGCCATACCAATTCAGCGATGTCTCGATTATTTTCAGAGACCACAAGCTTTCAGACCTTATAGGTTTTGTATACTCCGGATGGAAAACAGAAAAGGCTGTAGAAGACTTTATTGGCAAATTGACACAGATAAAAAACATTCTTCCAAAAAACAGAGCTTATCTAACCCCAATCATACTGGATGGCGAGAATTGCTGGGAGTATTACAAAAACGATGGTCACGACTTCTTAAGAGCCCTGTATCACACATTAAGCAACGACAATAGGTTTAAAACAGTGACTATTTCGGACTTCATAAATGAACACGGGAAAGGAAAGCCTTTGCAGAGACTTCATGCAGGCTCATGGATAAATGCCAACTTCAGCATTTGGATTGGTCATGAAGAAGACAATCTTGCATGGGATTATCTTACGCAGACGAGGGATGACCTCAAGGCATTTCAAATGGCAAACCACAACAAAAACCTGACAGAGGCATGGAATGCAATTTATGCTGCAGAAGGCAGTGACTGGAACTGGTGGTACGGAGATGAGCATACTACAGATACGCAACAGGACTTCGATGAACTGTTCAGGAGCTATCTTATAAAGGTCTACAACCTGACAGGTAAAGAAATACCGCCACACTTGCATGTTCCAATATTGATGGAGGAAAGAGGCATCCAGCCTTCTATGCAGGCACGTGGTTTTATTTATCCCTCAATTGATGGTTTCGTTACAAGCTATTTTGAATGGTATCAGGGGGCATATATAGACGTTAAAAGATCCGGCGGCAGCATGCATAAATCAGAAAGCCTTGTT
Organism: Thermodesulfovibrionales bacterium; assembly: GCA_030017995.1. Lineage (GTDB taxonomy): Bacteria > Nitrospirota > Thermodesulfovibrionia > Thermodesulfovibrionales > Dissulfurispiraceae > JASEGS01. The sequence goes on along the minus strand of JASEGS010000021.1, from coordinate 5,450 downwards.
TCAGGTATTCATTATGGGTTTAATAAAGACAATATCTACATAAGAATTGACCCTCAGACGCCATTCACTAATCTGACCGAACACATTATTGTCCACATAAACATTGTCCATCCCTCTGCTTTTAGAATCATCTCTGACCTTCGTGAAAGTCCTCCCAAAGCTGTTGTTTATAAAAAGACGGATGACAGGTGGGACACAATAAAGCTAACTGAATCAGTTGCCGCAAAGGACATATTTGAAATAGAAATCCCTTTTGCTGATATCAAAGTAAAAGAAAATGATGAAATCCACTTCTCTATCGACATAATGCGAAATGGGGAAGAAGTGGAGAGATGCCCATGGAGGGGTTATATAACTGTAACAGTGCCAATGCCGCATTATGAAACGCTCATGTGGTATTAGAAAACCTACTATTACCCCTGATAGATATGCACATCCCTTTGAGGGTAAGGAATTTTTATTCCCATTTCGCTGAATTTTTTATAGATCGTTTTATTTATCTCATCTACTGCACGCAACTTTACTGCCGGTTCCCTTACCCAGCATAAAAGTTCTATGTTTAAGGAAGAGTCTCCAAATTCTCCGAAAAACACACCGGGGGCAGGATCATTAATGACATTTTCATTTTGCATAGCTATTTCTATTAATGTCTTTTCCACAAGGTCTATGTCGCTTCCATAAGCAACCTTTACAGGAACCCTTATCCTGAGATTTAGAGTAGGTATACTTTCATTGATTATCTTTGAGCTTGCAATTATAGCGTTTGGCACAGTTATCATTATGTCATCGAGCGTCTTAATCCTTGTGCTCCTTATCCCGATTGCCACCACCTCACCCCTTTCTCCTTTATCAAGGACTATGAAATCTCCTATTTTGAATGGCTTATCAACAAAAACACTGATGCCGCCAAAAAAATTAGCTATAGTGTCTTTTGCAGCAATGGCGATGCCAGCTCCTGCAATCCCTGCAGAGGCTACGAGTGGCGTGATATTCAACCTCCATATGGACAGCACCACCATAAGGCCGGCAATAATTATTGCTATCATGGAGACATTCTCTATTAGGGGAATTATATCCTTGCTTAACCCTGTCACATCAGAAACCTTGTGGACAGAATGCTCTATTGCTGTATTGCTTATTCTTATTGCAGCAGTAGTCCAGATCAATGCCATCATGGAATAAAGAATCCCATCGGCATAAAAGATGACTTTTGGAGAAGGTTTGAGGTATGCAAGAGCGAATACTATCCCGATTAATATTATTGTCAAATATACAGGTCTGTGAATTGCATCGATTATCTTGTCATCAATTTCGCTCTTTGTAAATCTTGTACATTTGCGTAAAACCTTGTCCACAAAAAGATCGGCAATTTTTGCTATCGCTATAAAGGCAATTATAGAAAGGGTTGCATTGATATAAGGCGATGCAGAGATATTAAGGGATTCTATCAATCTTGTCATAAATTCACTCCTATTCCTCAATATAATTCAGGTCTTTATAGAAAGTCTCTTCGAGACGATAAAGAGCGTAAAACGCTATCATCATGCATAACACCCCGACAACCGCTCCGGCATTAATTATTATGAAGTCACCAAAAACCAGCCCTACTGTTCTCCAATCGAAGAACTTTGCTATATAATTAGCCAGTATGGCTCCGGAAACACCCACTGCGGCAACGATAACAGGAACGGATAAAATATCCCTGCCGAAGCTAACACTTTCTTCAGGTAATGCGGAAATCTCAAAATCCTTCATCTCTAATATCTCCACACAGCCATTCTGCTAAGACCCCAGCGATTTATCATAAAGCTCTTTTTTGCTGAGCCCGTATTGCTCCGCAATTGTTCTGACAGCCTCTTTCCTGCCCTTGCCTTTTTTCATAAGGGACTTAATCTCACACAACGCCTCGTTCACTGATATGCCTTCTTTTCTCTTGCCTTCCACAATTATCACATATTCCCCTGCGATCGTGCGGCTTTCAAGCATGTCAAGGATTTCAGATATATTTCCCCTCAAAAGTTCTTCGTAAAGCTTGGTGATCTCCTTTGCAACGACAGCCTTCCTATCTCCTAATATCTCCTTCATATCTGACAATGTATCAGAAAGCCTGTGCGGGGCCTCATAGAAAACAAGAGTCCTCTGCTCCATTGCCAGTTCGTTTAACCTTTTCCGCCTCTGTGTGGACTTGGGCGGCAAAAATCCTATGAATGTAAATTCCTCTGTGGAAAGTCCTGATACAGAGATCGCAGCAATAAGGGCAGAAGGCCCTGGTATTGGTATGACTCTAATACCCTCTTCAATCGCCTTTTTTATCAAAACAGCGCCGGGGTCTGATATGCCGGGAGTGCCTGCATCGGAGATCAATGCCACTGACAAACCGTTTTTCAGTTTTTCTAAAATTCCTTCTGTCTTTACCTTTTCCTTTTCAGACCAGTAACTGATAAGTGGCTTTGTAATGCCATAATGGTTAAGAAGTTTCAGGGAATGCCTTGTATCCTCTGCAGCTACTATATCCACAGCCTCTAATGTCCTGATGGCTCTCAGTGTTATGTCTTCAAGATTCCCAATGGGTGTGGATACAATAAACAGTTTTCCATCAGGCATTATGGTCTATTTTTAATGAGGCTGTTTTTGAATGAAGTGAGCCACATGATATGGCTTCTTTCCTCATTGATGATCTCCTCTACAATTTCTTTCTCTTTAATTGCACTCAACAGTCCATAGAAATAAAGCAGTGTTTCCTTCTCAAAACCAAGCGCAAAGTCTACTGCATCTTCAACAGATTTAATGCCATCCATGGATGGAAGAGACTTGTTTTTGCCAAGAAAAAACTCAGACTCCACTATTGCCCGCATATATTGGGATATGTCCTCCCAACCTTCAGGCTCGATATCTCCCACAATATCCTTGAGTTCAGAGTATGTGGCTTCATGTCTCTTTTCCTTTTCTGCAAGGGTTGTGAAAAGTTTTGTTAACCTCTCATCCTCATTTCTGAACCTTTCTGCCATTGTGATATAAAACTGATAACCAAGTTTTTCTGTCTGAACCGCCTGTTCAATAACTTCCCTCACAGAAAATCTTTCCATCGCTTCCTCCTCAAAATATGTGAACTAATTTACTCCACTTTCAACAGTTTTCTCAAGCGCTTATCTGCCTGAACCACTTCGTCAACACTATCCCCTGTCAGGTCCCATGAATAGTCGCCCTTTGCATTCCTGTGCAGCTTAATTTTTACAGGCTTTTTGGGTTTTATATGCTGGATCTGCGTATCCTTGCCAAACTGCAACGGTTGTTTTTCTTCAGCATTTGCAATATTGCAAAACAATGTAAAAATTAGAAGACAGAGGACAGAAATCAGAAGACAGAAGATAGAAGATAGACCTTTTTTCTCTGTGCTCTGTTCTCTGTGGTCTATCTTCTGTAGTCTATCTTCTGTCCTCATATTACCAGCTCCTGTACCTGTTTGTTATGGGGAATCTCCTGTCCTTCCCAAATGCCCTTGGAGTTATCTTTATGCCGGGAGGGGATTGTCTCCTTTTGTATTCGCTCATATCTATCATCTTTATAACTTTTTGGGCGCATTCCTGCTCACAGCCAAGATTAACGATTTCATCAAAACTCTTATCTTCCTCAACATATGCCTTTAATATAGGGTCAAGGACTTCATATGGCGGCAGTATATCTGCATCCTTTTGGTCAGGTTTAAGTTCTGCTGAAGGTTCTTTCCATAAGACCCTCTCCGGGATGATTATCCTGCCCTCTTTCCTGTTCTTCCACTTGCATACCTTATATACGAGGGTCTTTGATACATCCTTGATAACTGCAAATCCGCCTGCCATATCTCCATAAAGTGTTGCATAACCAACGCTCATCTCAGACTTGTTCCCTGTGGTCAAGACAAGCCATCCAAATTTATTGGAAAATGCCATAAGAATGTTGCCTCTGATGCGTGCCTGTATGTTTTCTTCAGTTGTGTCAAAAGGCAGGTCTTTGAATTCAGGTTTTAAGGTCTCAAGATATGTCTCAAAAATATTATTAATAGGCACTTCTATGATCTTTATGCCGAGGTTGTCTGCGAGTTGATATGCGTCTTCCCTGCTTTCTTTCGAGGTATAAGGCGACGGCATAAAGATGCCTGTCACATTGTCCTTTCCAATGGCGTCAACAGCAACGGCTACAACAAGGGAGGAATCTATACCGCCGCTTAAGCCAATGCAAACACTCTTAAACCTGTTCTTAGTGACATAATCCCTCGTTCCCAGAACAAGGGCTTTATAAACCTCCTCCTCCACCTGAATGAATGGGTGAATAAGCAAATCGGAAAGTTGATAACATCCCCGTGTCTCCGTTTCTCCATGTCTCCGTACTTCAGTGTCAATGACTATTCTTTCTACCCTTCCTTCCTGCATTGCAATAATCTGCTGTCTCCGGCGCGGATCATGCAGCCTTTTCATAAACACTGCATCCAGATCCAGGTCAACAATAACAATGTCTTCTTCAAATTGTTTTCCTGCAGCAATGACATCTCCGTTTTGATCAACCACTAAACTATGTCCGTCAAAAATGAGTTCATCCTGACCGCCCACAGTATTTAAATATGCTACGATCACACTGCTGTCAGACGCCCTTGTAGAAAGCATCCTTACTCTGGACATAGATTTCCCAATATGATATGGTGAGGCATTGATATTGATTATAAATTCCGCCCCTGCCAACGCCTGTATAGTAGCCGGCCCCTCGGGATACCATATATCCTCGCAGATATTGACACCAAAGACAATATCATCCATCTGATAAACTGGATAGCGCACGCCTGCTTGAAAATACCTGTATTCATCAAAGACCCCGTAATTGGGCAGATGAATCTTGTGATAGACGTCTATGATCTTTTTTTTATGTATAATTGCAGCAGCATTGTATATGTCATCCTTCTTATCCACAAAACCTGCAACAACTATAAAATCGCCTACTTTTTCCTGTATCTCTTTCAAAACGCAAAGGTTGTCGTCAATGAACTGCGGTTTTAAAAGAAGGTCTTCCGGCGGATAGCCTGTAACAGTAAGCTCTGGAAAGGCTATTATGTCAGGGGAAAATTTACCAGCGTCTTCAATGAACTGTATTATTTTGCTGACATTTCCGCTGAAATCACCAACTGTGGGATTAATTTGGCACAGCGCAATCCTTACTGTTTTCATGGAATGATTTTATCATATTACTCTATCCATTTCACTATTTCATTGATATTAATCCTGTCAGTCCTAAAGCTGTTGGCATTGTCTTCCATGTCAGGATAGCCGATAGATATTCCCAAAACAAGCCTTTTTGTTTCAGGAATGCCTAAAAATTCTTTGACAACATGGGCATAATCAGTAAGAAATGCTTGCGGTACGCTTCCGGATATTGTCCCTTTCTTTAGTTGAAGTAAGAAGGACTCCGATTGCATAATCTTA